>CAZQVW010000021.1:0-16512 GCA_964596865.1 uncultured Bacteroidaceae bacterium | reverse complement strand
CAAAGTTCGCAATTAAAAAAGCCATATAAAAGTCGGCACATTTCGGACGGATACCCTTAATCCTTATAAACGGATTGGGCTCTGTGCCTTTTTGGTAGTGCCAATCGTTTGCGGGAGAAATCATTGTTGTGTCCCCAGCCTTTGTCTCGGCGTTAATCTTTACATTGCCAAAACAAAGCGACACCATTATAAATAAAGTGGATATTACGTAGAGTTTCTTCATGATAATATTTAAGTTTACAATTACAAAATCATCAGCAAAATGGATGAAAGGAAATAAAAAACTCCGCACATCCGAATAAAAGAATGTGCGGAGTGATAATTGTTGGGTCTTATCCTATTTGGAAATGTTCTTCTCTTTTCGGAGAAAGCTCTTTTCTTGTTAGAGAAATTTCGTCTTCTGCCAGAGAGCTTTCGTCTCCTGCTAGAGAAAAACCTTCTCCCATCACAGGATTATGACTTCGGGATTTAGTCGATTGCGAATGTGATAGGCAGTTGAAACCACACTTTCACGGGCTTACCTTGCTGACGGCCCGGAGTGAAGCGCGGGAGCATCTGCACTACGCGCTTGGCCTCACGGTCGCAGTAGGTGTCGAGACTCTTTAGAATCTGCACATCGCCCACCGAACCGTTTTCGTTTACCACGAAGCGAAGCAATACTCTGCCTTGAGTGCCCTCTTCCAGAGATACTGCGGGGTATTTCAGATGCTGCTGGATAAACTTATTCAGAGCTGCCTCGCCACCGGGGAATACAGGCATCTGCTCCACGTAAGTGAAGACCTTTGCGGCCTCACCTTCGCCACCGCCCTTGGAATTGACGGCGCCGAGCTGCTTCTGATCGCTCTTGATGTTGGTAGAGGTCTCATCGTTACCTTGGAAGTTAAACTCACCCATCTTTGCTTTGGCTTCTTGAGCTTTCTGCTGGGCAATGAGCTCCTTGTCCTCGGCCACATTATCAGTGATCTCGGGCACAGTAAACTGGATAGAGCTTGCCATCTCGGTAACAGTCTCGGCGGGAGCTTCGTTCTGCTCCTCGTGCTCCACTACTACCTCTTCCTCTTGGGGCTCTTCCTGCACATTCTGAAGCTCCATAGCCTGGTCGTTGCCCAGACTGGCCGCAGCCTGCTTGATGGCGCTAACCATACGAGGAAGGATGAATGCAGCTGCCAGCAATACCAGCAATCCCAACATAGCCTTGAGATTGCGTTTGCCAGTTTCGGCACGCATCTCGTAAGCGCCGTAACTCTTGTTGCGCCCCTCGAATAGAAGGTCGTTCCAAGACTTGGATAACATATCTATCTTTGCCATAGTTATTGCGCTTTATTGTTTTGCCTTGAAAGCATCGAGTGTGGCCTTGTCCTGATCATCGATAGGTTCTATCACATACTTACCGATGTTGCACAGTGTCATCTCATCGAGAGCCTCAATCAGATTGTCGTAAATGGACGCGTCTGTAGGCTTGATGATGACGGTGGGAGTGCCTTTCTCGCTCTTTGCTTCGTTAAACTTCTCGTCAAACTCTGCCTGGATAGCGTCTTTCGCAGCTGATGTGGCTGCTGCGGCCGCATTGAGGCGTGCCTCATATTGTTTGCGGATATTTTCGGCGCGCTCGTAGGCGGGGTTAGAGCTTTTTAATACTTCGTGCAGGCTCCTAAGGTCAGCCTTGTGGTTTTTAGTGCTGGAGAAGTATGTCTCGTGAATGTTGGCAGCTGCATCGGCAGGCTTGCCTTTGTAATAGTAGACCTTATTGTCTGCATCTAAGAGGACGGTGATGGCCTCTTTGGTGTCTACCTGACTTTGGTTCTTCTGTTCCGACTTGTTGGTCGGCATAGCGATTTCCATTGTCTGCGGTTTGGCCAGAGTGGTACAGAGCATAAAGAAGGTTACAAGGAGCATCATCATATCCACCATGGGCGTAAAGTCCACGCGGGCGTTCATTTTCTTTTGTTTCGTTTTCATAATGAGTCCTCCTTGTTATTCTGTTGGTCTACCCTTTAGTTCGGTCAGCAGGTTATAGCGGTTTTCCTGTATATCCTGCAATGAGTTCATCACCAGTTTCACAGTGCTGTAGGGCGTCTTCCTATCTGCTTTGATGGCAATGCGTAGGTTTCTGTCCTTGCTCTCATCATTGCCCGCATCGTGCGACTTCTTGTTGATGCCGTTGTATATCTCGCGGGTATGCTTGATGATCTGTTTGAACTGGCTGTCGGTGGTGGCATCGTCCTGCGCTCCGCGGTCGGGCACCATCTCGCCTATTTTCACCTTAATTGACTGACTTTCCTTAAACTTGTCTAAATCCTCATTGCTTATCGATGAGCACAGCGGCAATTTCTTGATGTCGCTGGCCAACTGGGTTACAATGGGCTTGCTATCCAATGTGATAAAGATTTCGGGCGCTGCAGTGGAGTCGGCACCTGCTTTGATTGGAGCTACATAGACGGTGAGGATGTCGGTTGACGGTATTTTAACATCGGATACGGAACCCGGGGTCTGCACCTGTACGGGTTCGGGTTTGGTAAAAGTACCGGCCATCAAGAAAAAGGTAAGCAATAGGAGCATGACGTCGCTCATAGGCGTCATGTCTATGAACAAGTCTTGTTTTTTGACTTTAAATCGTCCCATATTGATTTACTTAACCTTATATTATTGATGACTTACTTGTGATTGAGGGCGTAGTTCTGGGTGATGATAAAGCCTACCTCGTCCAGCGAGTAGGTCAGTTTGTCGATCTTGTTGGTGAAATAGTTGTAGAACACGAGGGCAAATGCAGAAGTACCGATACCGGAGGCTGTGTTCACAAGGGCTTCGGAAATACCGGCAGACAGACCTGCAGAGTCGCCGCTACCACCTTCACCGCCGATTGACGAGAAGGACTTGATCATACCGAGCACCGTACCGAACAGACCGGTCAGCACACCCAGTGAGGTCAGCACACCCAGAATTGGGAGGTTCATCTGAAGAGTAGGCATCTCCAGGGCAGTAGCATCGTCCAAAGCGGATTTAATGGATTCCAGTTTCTGAGCCTTGGTGCGGGTGGTGTCGGCCTCCTCTGCCTGATAGCGCTCCAAAGTGGCGCGTACCACATTGGCAACAGAGCCTTGTTGCTCATCGCAAGCCTTCAGAGCGGCAGGAATGTCGTTAGCGTTCATAGCCTTGCGCACCTTGTCGGTGAATTTCTCAAGGCTTACCTTGCCGAAGGCGGTTCTCAATGCCAGCCAGCGCTCAATGGTGATGGCCACCACGATGAGGAACATACCATGAATAAGAGGTACCACAAAACCACCCATATAGATGGTACCGAGGATGTTGATAGGCGAAGAGCCTACATTGCCGCCGGCAAAGTTGTTGGCATTGCCGAATACGGTGAGGAAAATCACGATAGCCAGGGCAACGCAAATGACCATTACCACAAAGGCGTTCTTAATACCTTTGAAGCCTGTGCTCTTCTTTTTAGCTGCGGGCTTCGTAGCCGGAGCTTTAGTTGTTGTTGTACTCATTTTGTTTGTAAGTTTGAAAATGTGTGTTTAGTTGTTGATGTATTTTTAGTTTGTTGTTTTCTTTTGCTCGTTGCATTCACGGGGTTATTGCCCGTTTGCGGCAATAATATGTTGCCCAAAATGTTGTTTTCGTTTCCTTACTGCGAAATTGCCCACAAATTTAGAGTGAATATGGCAAGCGACCAAGTTTTTGCAGTTAAATTATCTTCTTTTGGACAAAAAAGCTGCTTTTTCCATAATAACCGAGCAATTTTGTGTAACTTTGCTTTCTGACACTACAAACAAAATCCTATATAATTATGGAAGCTATTGATTGGGGCAATTTGCCCTTTAGCTACATCCGCACAGATTATAATGTGCGTTGTTGCTACAAAGATGGTAAATGGGGTGAGATTGAAATCCACTCCGAAGAAACTATTCCTATGCACATGGCCGCCACGTGTCTTCACTACGGTCAAGAGTCTTTTGAAGGCCAAAAGGCCTTTCGCTGTCCCGATGGCAAGATTCGTATCTTTCGCATAGAAGAAAATGCTAAGCGAATGCAATCCACTTCGCGCGGCATTATGATGCCGGAAATGCCTACCGATCTCTTTGTGGAGATGACAAAGAAAGTGGTGAAGCTCAACGAGCGTTTCATTCCGCCTTACGAAAGTGGTGCGGCTCTGTATATCCGTCCGTTGATGCTGGGCATGAGCGCACAGGTGGGCGTGCATCCAGCATCGGAGTATTTGTTCCTGATCTTTGTTACGCCTGTAGGCCCGTATTTTAAAGGCGGTTTTGCGTGCACGGACTACTGTATTACTCGCGCTTACGACCGTGCTGCACCTCTTGGCACCGGTCGTTATAAAGTAGGTGGCAATTATGCGGCCAGTCTAAAGGCCAATGACTTGGCTCACAAGGCCGGTTACTCCTGTGAGTTTTATCTTGACGCCAAGGAGAAGAAATATATTGACGAATGCGGCGCTGCCAATTTCTTTGGCATCAAAAACAATACATACATTACGCCTAAATCCACGTCCATCCTGCCCTCTATCACCAATATGAGTCTGCAGACCTTGGCCGAAGATTTGGGCATGAAAGTGGAGCGTCGTCAAATTCCCGAAGAGGAACTTTCCACATTTGAGGAGGCCGGCGCTTGCGGCACAGCAGCCGTAATCTCACCTATCACGAAGATTGACGATCCCGAGACAGGCAAGAGCTATGTTATCTCTAAAGATGGTAAGCCCGGTCCCGTATGTACAAAGCTCTACCACAAGCTCCGTAATATCCAGTATGGCATTGAGCCAGACACTCACAATTGGGTTACTGTGATTGACTAATGTCTAATATTTCCAGTCTAAGGTTTTAATAATTCCTGTTATTAATTACAATCTTTCATGTCTGTAAATTATAATCATTAGTTTTACAAACAATAATTCCCTAACAATAAACAATAATCCCCGAACATCGGCTTGCGAATGTTCGGGGATTATTATTGTTCGCTATTTTGTTAGACTTTTCTTGTTGTTTGGTTAGCTTAAAGTCTTCGTAGGTTATCCTCCAAAGTCATCGTACATAATGCTTTCGGGCTCTACGCCGAGGTCGGTGAGCATTGCCACAACGGATTTGCTCATTGGGCCGGGGCCGCACATGTAGTATTCGATGTCCTCGGGGTCGTCTACATTCTTGAGGTAGGTTTCATACATCACCTTGTGTACAAATCCCGGTGTATAGGCCACTCCTGCGGCATCTGCGGCGGGATCGGGGCGGTCGAGGGCAAGGTGGAAATGGAAGTTGGGGAAATCTTTCTCCAACTGGTGGAAGTCATCAAGGTAGAACACCTCGCTCAACGAGCGTGCGCCATAGAAATAATGCATCTCGCGGTCGCGTGTATTGAGTGTGCGAGTCATGTGCATTATCTGGGCGCGGAGAGGAGCCATACCGGCGCCACCGCCTACCCAAATCATTTCTTTCTTACTATTGAAGATGGGATGGAAATCTCCGTATGGGCCGCTCATCAATACTTTGTCACCCGGTTTGAGCGTGAAGATGTAGGAAGAGGCTATACCCGGCATAACGTCTTGGAAGCCCACTTGTGGTTTGGGCTTAAAGGGTGGGGTGGCGATTCTCACGGTGAGCATAAAGCGGTCGCCCTCGGCGGGATAGTTGGCCATCGAGTAGGCGCGGATGGTGGGCTCATCGTTTTTGCACTTCAAGGTGAATAGTCCGAATTTCTCCCATGAGGGCAGGTATTGGTCGCCGATAGAAGCCTTATCGATATCTTTGTCGTAATCCATCTGATACTTGGGTATCTTTATCTGGGCGTAGGAGCCTGGGATAAAGTCCATGTGCTGGCCTTCTGGCAGGTTTACAATTAATTCCTTGATAAACGAGGCTACATTCTTGTTGCTCACCACAGTACACTCGTATTCTTTTACACCGAGCACACTCTCGGGCACTTGTATCTTCAAGTCGCCCTTCACTTTGCATTGGCAACCCAAACGCCAATGGTCTTTGATTTGTTTTCTTGTGAAGTGGCCGCGTTCGGAATCGAGAATCTCACCGCCGCCTTCCACTACCTGCACCTTACACTGGCCGCAGCTACCTTTGCCGCCGCATGCACTGGGCAGAAACACGCCATTGGCGGAAAGGGTGGAGAGAAGACTGTCGCCCTGGCTTACAGACAGTGTCTGTTTGTCGTTGATAGTGATATTGACATTACCGCTGGGCGAGAGATAGCGCTTGGCTATCAGCAATATCACCACCAACAGCAAAATAATTACCAAAAAGACGCATATGCTTGCTAAAATAAAATGGATATCCATGGTTGAGGATTGATATTTAGATTTCTGTATGCAGTTTTGTTAGTTGAAAGCGAGAGTTAAATCTTCATACCGCTGAAGCACATAAAGGCCATAGCCATCAAGCCCACGGTGATAAAGACTATACCCAGCCCGCGCAGGCTCTTGGGCACATCGGTATATGCCATTTTCTCGCGGATAGCTGCCAGCGACACGATAGCCAGCGTCCAACCGAGGCCGCTACCGAGAGCGTAGGCGATGCAATCCCAGATATTGCCAATATATTGGGTATTTGAGGGGTCGAGGGCAATCCTTTGCTGCATAAACAGACTGGCACCCATGATGGCGCAGTTTACGGCGATAAGAGGAAGGAAGATGCCTAGCGCGTTGTACAAGGATGGGCTGAATCGCTCTACCACCATTTCCACCAACTGCACTATACCGGCTATCACAGCGATAAACAGGATGAATGACAGGTAACTGAGGTCGATACCGAGGATGCCATCGGCGGATAGCACTTTCGTTTGCAGCAACCAATCCACAGGCACAGTTACCAACAACACAAATGTTACGGCCACGCCCAATCCGAAAGCCGTCTTCACGCTTTTGCTTACGGCCAGATACGAGCACATTCCCAAGAAGAATGCGAAAATCATGTTGTCCACAAATATTGAGCGGACAAAAAGGCTTATAAAGTGTTCCATACCTTTACTTATTCTTGTTGTTGATGGCGTTGTGAGCCCAGATAACGCAGCCCACCAAGATGAGCGCCATAGCGGGCATGGTCATCATACCGTTGTTCATATATCCGGCGTCGTAGAAACTCTGAGGCACGATGGTGAATCCCAGCAGAGTGCCGCTGCCAAGCAGTTCGCGCACAAATCCCACTACTACCAGTACCCATGCGTAGCCCAGACCGTTGCCAATGCCGTCAAGAAGTGAGGCAAACACGCCATTGTGCATGGCGAAGGCCTCGAGGCGGCCCATCAGGATACAATTGGTAATAATCAATCCCACGTAGACTGACAATTGGACGCTTACATCGTAAGCGTAGGCCTTGAGGATCATACTCACGATGGTAACCAGTGCGGCCACCACCACCAATTGCACGATGATACGGATGCTGTTTGGGATAGTCTTTCTCAGCAGAGAGATAATTACGTTTGACATAGCCGTAATCACCGTTACCGAGAGGCCCATCACGATGGCGGGCTTTAACTGTGAGGTTACAGCCAAAGCCGAGCAGATGCCCAGCACCTGCGCCACGATGGGGTTGTTTAGATTTAGGGGCTCCACCAGAGCCGTCTTATTTTGCTTTGATAACAGACTCATAAGTTATCTCTTTTTTGTGTTCTTTGATTTATGGCTCTTTATTATCGGTTGGCTACGCCATTAATTGGGGTTGGCGGCGAAGACTTTCTGATAGTTTTTCAATCCATCTTTGAGCATGGCGTCCACACCGTTTGAGGTGAGCGTGGCGCCGGTAAGGGCATCACACCTGCTGTCGTCGTTCAGTCCGTCTACTTTCTTACCTACTTTCACCACCGAGAGGGCCACATCGCCGTCTGGCGAATAAATCTTCTTGCCCTTAAACTGTTGTTGGAACGGTTGCTCGCTAATGAGCGAACCCAATCCGGCCGTCTCGCTCTGATGGGAGAAATAGGCGCCGTAGATGGTCTGTCCATCGGCATCTACTGCCACAAAGCCCCAAATAGCTCCCCAAAGGCCGGTGCCATACACAGGCACCACGTATTTTGTTTCGCCATCCACCTTGCAAACAAACAATGGAAGGCACTTGTCGGAGATTTCTTTGGAATTAATCTTAAATCCGTCCTGGTCTTTCTTTTTGCCGTCCTTTACAATATTGCCTTGGGCGTCCACAATCTCATCGGCCATCACCACTTGGTCGTAGCGGGCCTCGATTTCGTTTTTATCTATGTTGCGGATGTTGAGGGCGGCCAGAATCTGTGATTTTGTGTCCTTGGCCACATTAGCATCGCTCTTTGGCTGGAGAGCCTTGCTTACAAAAGCCAACAGGAAAGCCACTATCACCACTATCACCGCGGCGTAGATGATGATATACGCGTTGGAATTGACATTTATTTTCTTACTCATAACGAAATGTATTATGCGTTATTGCTCCACGCTCTTAAGCCTCTTGGCGCGCATCGAGATATTGTGCTGCACAAAGAAGTAGTCGATAAGCGGAGCCATAAGATTCATAAACAAGATGGCCAGCATCATGCCTTCTGGGTAACCGGGGTTTAATACCCTCACCAGTACGGCAATCACGCCGATTAGAAATCCGTAGATATACTTGCCGCCCTCGGTGCGTGCGGAAGTAACGGGGTCGGTAGCCATAAATACGGCGCCGAAGCAGAAGCCGCCCAAGCAAAGGTGCTCATACCATGTGAGGGGCGTTGCTCCAGTGGCATGGAATAAGGCTGCGGTGAGGCCGCCGCCCACAAAGACGCTGAGCATGGTCTTCCAACTGGCCACACCCGTCCACAACAATATCACCGCGCCAATCATAATGGCAATCACGCTGGTTTCGCCCACGGAGCCGGGGATTAGTCCAACAATCATATCGTGGAGCGAGGTGGTGAAATCGCCGCCCACTTGGGAAAGGGGGGTGGCTTGGGTGAAGGTGTCGGGCAGGTCTTTGCCGAGGCCAAGAATGGAGTGGTCTACCACCCACACGCTGTCGCCTGTCATCTTAGAACTATAGGAGAAGAATAGGAAAGCTCTGGCCACCAGCGCCACATTAAATATATTCATGCCGGTGCCGCCGAAGATTTCCTTGGCAAAGATTACGGCAAAGGCAATGGCGATGGCCATCATCCACAGTGGACAGTTGATGGGCAGAATCAGTGGGATAATGAGGCCGGTAACAAGATAGCCTTCCTGTATTTCCTCGTGTTTCCACTGGGCCACGATAAATTCTATGCCGAGGCCCACCACATAGCTCACCACAATTTTTGGCAGCAGGGCAAGGAAGCCAAATAGGAACATTTCCCAGAAGCCCCCGTCCAATCCGGCGGCGTGATAGTGCTGGTAACCGAGGTTGTACATGCCAAACAGTGTGGCAGGCAGCAGAGCCAACACCACAATCGACATGATGCGCTTCGAGTCGATGGCATCATGGATGCTCGCTCCGCTCTTGGCTGTGGCGTTCGACACCAGCAAAAAAGACTCGAAGCCCTCATACACCGAATGCAGGGCGTGGAGTTTGCCCCCTTCGGAGAATGTGGGTCGCGTCTTGTCGAAAAATCTCTTTATGACGTTCATTGTTGATGATTATTTGTCTATTGATTAAATCTGGCAGGTTTGGCGGATTTGCTGATTGGCCGTATTCGGTTTGTGAACCTGAATTGGCTGAATCTTCTCGCCGAAGCTGATTTATAATTCTTTTCTAAGCAAATCCAATCCCTCGCGGACGATGCGCTGAAGCTCCAGTTTGGAGGAGTCGGCAAACTCGGCCACAGCGAAATCCTCGGGCGCCACCTCATAGATGCCCAGCGCCTCCATACGGTCGAGGTCGCCTGTGAGGATGGCCTTAATAAGGTAGTTGGCGTAGATATTCATCGGCAGATACTTGTCGTATTCGCCCGACATGATGATATGCCTTTCTCCACCCTTGATTCGCGCGTCCAAATCATACTCTTTATGTCCTTGTAACCAAGAGAAATAGGAGCGGGAAGTGGAGTAGTCGTTAAATCTGGGCATCATCCATCCCAGCACCTCGTTTTTGTCATCGCCTTCGGGGATGACAGTGAGCTCGGTGGCCTTGGCGGAGAAATGCCCGTCAATGTCTGTGGGGGTGCCGGTGAGCGGATTTCCGTTTATAATGCGGATATGTTGGGATTGGCGGAGGTTGCCGTCAAGGATTTGGCTGATGGGAGTGCCGATGAGTACTCTGGCGTAGCTGGGAGCCTTCACTTCCGACCCGGCCACGGCGATAGTGCGGGTGAAATCCACCTTGCCGTCTTCCATCAACTTGCCGATGAAGATTACTTCCTCGGCTCCCAATGTCCAAGCCGTTTCGCCCTTATTGATTGGCGAAATATGATTAATCTGAACGCCCACATTTCCACTGGGGTTGGGGCCGTCAAAAACATACGCCTCGGCGTCCTGCAGATGTCCCAGCGGGGTTTTCACCATCTCGGGAGTGATGCCCACGCTCACGGGAGCAATCTTGCTAAGGGCGCGTATACCGGTTTGAAGGAGGTGCTCCCTCCCCTTTACGGCGAAAGAAAAATCTTGTGCCAGCGGCATCTTGCTGAACAGCGACACATAGATGCCCTTGGGGGTGTCTTGCGGGTTGGCTACGATGTCAAACGGTCTTTGGCGAATGAAAGCAAACAATCCGCTTTCCAGTAGTAGCGAGATAATCTGCTCTTTGGTGGCAGAACTGATGTCGGTTGGTTGAAATTCCTTGTACGTCTGTTTGCCATCGGCCTCCACTTCTATTTTTAGGAGCTTACGCCTTTCGCCGCGCACGATACTTTTCACTTTTCCGCTCACCGGCGAAACCACTTTCAGCGTGTCCAACTCCTTATTTATAAATAGAGGGTCGCCTGCGTTCACGCTATCGCCTTCTTTCACCACTGGCTTCGGCTTGAAACCGTAGAAATCGGCCGGAAATACCGCATAAACGCTTCCTGCCACTGCTTTAGCCGCAATGGGGCCGCCTTTTGTGGCGCCATTGTCAGCTGCGCTGGCAAGCGCATCGCCACCTTTGGCAGCAAAGGTGTCTTTCACCGTTTCTTCGGCTTGGCCTTTCAGCCTTAAATCGAGACCTTTCTTCAGCTTAAACTTTACCATAATATCTTTGGCTTGTTTTCTACAACGTTTTTTGGCATCGCCTACTGGCCAATGCCCATAAATCGCCGCGAAATTACAAAAAAAAGTTTAATCCTCCAACGCTTAACCTTAAATTCCCTACATTTTCCTATTCCCATCCCCCATAATGTTATACAGACAAAACATTATTTTATCAGTTGGCGCGCTTTTCTCGGTGTTTATGTCTTCTCGTATTCGTTTGCCCTCGCATTTTTTTGCTGCATTAAACACAATTCGGAGCGCTTTGGCCACTATTGAAATCCATGGATTACGGATAATCGGAATCTATGGAATCCTAAATGCCGGCCAAGCGCTCCGAACGGCAATGAAGAACGCCGAAGAGTCTTATTCTTCCGTCTTCATCCAGATGTAGCCGCGACCAAAGCGCGACTTTTTCAATGTGTTGTCTTCCACCATCGCGTTGAGGAGTTTCAGCACATAGACGTTTGAACCGCCCACCTCTTTGCGAAATTCATTGGTGGAGAAAAACGCTTTGTCTTCCAATAGGCGCATGGCCACCTCCCTTGCTTTTGCGGAATTGGTGTTGGCGCGGTCGAGCGTGTTATGGCTCACAAGGGTGAATCGGCAATCGCCCATTTCTTTAATCAATTCCACTGAGGGTTTCACTTTCACAGATTTAATCTTGGGGTCTTTCAGTTGGAGGACTCCACGCTTGTCGGGCACCAGTTCGCCTTTCACGTCCACAGAGAACGACCCGATGCCGTCCACTTTCACCAGATGGCCCAATTTCAGCAATTCACCGAGGGATATGCTTATGCCATCGAGCACGCCTCTCACCTGCGCGCGCTCCAGCTTGCGGTTTCTGCACACGAAATCAATGAAGGCTTCTTCATCGATAGTGGGTGCGTTCAATACATCCGGGAAAAGGATTTCTTTTCCGGTTCTGGGCTCTTTCAAACTGCGAATAATACATTGAATGCTCATAATTGTAAGGTTTTAATGGGTTAGTAAAATAAGTTAATGTGTCGGTATAATATAATAATGTGTCAGTATACGATTTTAATGAGCTCGAGTGAGGTTTTCATGCGTCCGCATTCGTTTTTCATGCGTGAAGTTTTCCAAAAATCGCGCTCTAATTTCATTTGTTCTCGCGATAGTTTGCGTTAACAGTGCTGTTTAGTTATTGTTACAGTACTGTTTAGTTATTGTTACAGCACTGTAACATTATCTAAACAGTACTGTAAACGCATGCAAAGTTAGCGAAAATATTTTTCTTCCTTACCAAAAGAATAATTACCTTTGCAAAAAATCGAATTAAGAGTGGAATTTTCTTCGCTCTGATGAGGAAAAGACAGTTTATTGGCAGTATTAAATTCATTCATACAAAAAACATGAAACACCACTTTGAAATCAAATATCCCGCATCAAAGAAGGTTTATCTTAAGGGGTCTATATATAATGACCTGCGCGTGGGCGCGCGTAGCATTGCCCTCACTCCCACTGTGGAGGTGAAAACCGATGGCACAAAGCTCAAGCGCGAAAACGGCGAGGTGATGGTATATGATACCTCCGGCCCTTATTCTGACCCCAGCATCAAGACCGACATCCGCAAGGGGCTGCCCGCCCTGCGCGCCAAATGGATAGACGAGCGCGGCGACAGTGAACAGTTGCCCCAGCTCTCGTCTGAATACGGGCGTATGCGCGCTGCCGACCCTGCGCTGGATGATATTCGCTTTCCTTCGCGGAGGTTGCCGCTTAAGGCCAAGCCCGGCCGTCAGCTCACCCAGATGTATTACGCCAAGCAGGGCATCATCACCCGCGAGATGGAGTATGTGGCCATTCGTGAGAAGATGAATTGTGAGCAGTTGGGCATACCTTGTTATATTACGCCCGAGTTTGTGCGCGATGAGGTGGCCGCCGGGCGAGCCTCCATCCCTGCCAATATCAATCACCCCGAAGCCGAACCGATGATTATTGGCAGCAAATTCCTGGTGAAGATAAATACCAATATCGGCAACTCGGCCATGTCCTCCGGCATAGACGAGGAGATTGAGAAAGCTATCTGGTCGTGCAAATGGGGCGGCGACACGTTGATGGACCTCTCCACCGGTGCTAATATCCACGAAACGCGCGAATGGATCATCCGCAACTGCCCCGTGCCCGTGGGCACTGTGCCTATCTACCAGGCGCTGGAGAAAGTGGACGGGCGCGCGATGGAATTAAACTGGGATATGTTTCGCGACACGCTCATCGAGCAATGCGAGCAGGGCGTGGACTACTTTACAATCCACTGTGGCATCCGCCTAAAGAATATCCCTTACTCGCAGGAGCGCTTGTGCGGTATGGTGAGCCGTGGCGGTAGTATCATAAGCGAATGGTGTGTGCGCCACAACGAGGAGAACTTCCTCTATACTCATTTCGATGACATCTGCGACATCTGCGCGCAATATGATGTGGCTCTGTCCCTTGGCGACGGCTTGCGCCCGGGCTGCACCCACGATGCCAACGACCGCGCTCAGTTCGCCGAATTGGATACAATGGGCGAACTGGTGGATCACGCGAGGGCTCACAATGTGCAGGCCTTTATCGAGGGGCCGGGCCACGTGCCTATGCACAAGATTAAGGAGAATGTGGAGCGCGAAAAAGAGAAAAGCCATGATGCACCCTTCTATACTCTCGGCCCACTGGTAACAGACATTGCCCCCGGCTACGATCATATCACTTCGGCCATCGGTGCTGCTATGATTGGCTGGTATGGCACGGCCATGCTCTGCTATGTTACGCCTATGGAGCACCTCGGGCTGCCCGACCGCGAGGATGTCCGCACAGGTGTGGTTACCTATAAGATTGCGGCCCACGCAGCCGACCTTGCTAAGGGGCATCCGGGCGCCCAACTGCGCGATGACGCTCTTTCCAAGGCTCGCTACGAATTTCGTTGGGCAGACCAATTCAATCTTTCCCTTGATCCCGACCGCGCTATAAGTCTATATAAAAAGGAACACAATGTGGGCGGGGAATATTGCACTATGTGCGGCCCCAATTTCTGCGCAATGAGAATTTCTCATCGGCTCTCGGATGCCTGTCGCGAGGCCAATTCCTCGCTACAAGATGCAGAATAAACCTCTGTACGCCGGAATTTGTCGGTATCTGAATGATAGATAATTTGGGCATGATAGACATCTTGGGCACAATGGGCGTATGATGCCTGTTGTGCCCAATATCTCTGCTCACGCCGAAGAAACCTTTTCTGATTATGATTCGCTTTCTAAAAGACTGGACTCTTGCTATCGCTATCTGTGCGGGGATAGTGGCTTATTTTGCTTATACTGCTATTCCTGCGCTCAATTTTACTCACAAGGCGGTGGGCGCCGTGGTGAGCGTGGTGCAGCCCCTCCTCGTGGCCATGATGCTGTTCGTCTCCTTTTGTAAAGTAAATCCTAATGAACTGAAATTTCGCCGTTGGCAACCCGTAGCGCTTGCCCTGCAGGTAGGTATGTTCCTTCTTGGGGCCGCCCTGCTCCTGTTTTTTGATTGCGGTGATAATGGCTTGCTGATTGAGTGCGGAATGCTGTGCTTTATCTGCCCTACGGCTACTGCTGCCGTTGTCGTAACGGCGCGCCTCGGCGGAAAGGTGGGCTCCCTCACCTTATATACTATAATCACTAATATTGTTACGGCCGTGATGATTCCCCTCGTGGTGCCACTCATCCATCCTGTGGCCTCGCTCGGTGGCGGCGCTGCGTGCGGAACGGGTGGTATGGTGTCCGCGAGCGTCTTTCTTAAGGATTTCCTTATGATAATGTCCCGCGTGTTTCCGATGCTGATTGTGCCGTTGCTGATGGCGATGCTGCTGCGCGTAATCAGTTTGAAGGCTACTCACGCTATTGGCCGTGTGGCCGACATCGCGTTTTATATGTGGGCTGTAACGCTGTTTCTCTCCACCGGTTTGGCCGTTCGCTCACTGGTGAGGGCGCGCTTGAGCCTTACCACACTGGCCCTTATCGCTGTGGTGGCTCTGGGGGCGTGCGCAATCCAATTCTATGTGGGGCGCCGCGCCGGGCGTCGCACAGGCGAGGCTATCACTGCCCAACAAAGCTGCGGCCAGAAAAACAATGCCTTCGCCATCTGGCTTGGTTACACATTTCTCACCTCCGCCACTTCCCTTGCCGCAGGTTTTTACCTGATTTATCAAAATATCTTCAATTCCTGGCAACTTTATCGCCACTCTAAAATTTCTCCGGCCGAAAATCCTAATTCTCATCAGTAGCTCAGACTCTCGTTTCTGCTGCCAAAATTGCCCAATGGGTTTAATCCGCTCTTGGCTGCGCCGCTCAATCCTTCTATTTTCGGTTTAATTTGCCGGTTAGGGTAACTTTTTTGCCAAAAACGTTTGGCGGAAAGAAAAAAGTTGCTACCTTTGCACTCGCAAATCCCAACGGAGAGATGAGAACTGGAAGTGTGGGTGAGTGGCTGAAACCAGCAGTTTGCTAAACTGCCGTACGGGTAACCGTACCAGGAGTTCGAATCTCCTCGCTTCCGCGAAAGATTTCAATACGATGCTTAGGCATTGCTAACCATGGCGCTTTCATCTAATGGTTAGGATACCGGCCTCTCACGCCGGGCATACGGGTTCGAATCCCGTAGGCGCTACCAACAAGAATCGGCTGCAGCGGCAGCCGATTTTAGTCTTTACATACAATAAGAGACGCAAAATCTTGGGCTTGACTGGTTTTGACAGCAAGGTCAGAGGTATGTAAGCATGCGGTGTGTTGTAAGTGGACACCATAATCACAACTTTCAAAAGTTTATCTGGCGAAAATCGTTACGCTCTCGCTGCTTAGTCTGAAGTATAGTAGGACTGCTTTATTCCCGCGCCAGGCGCAGGAACGAGACGTCGCTCCATCGCCCTCTTTCCGAGGCTGATGGGCAATGGCTTCTCTTCTCGGCATTGCCGGTAAAAGAGATTCCTTAGCGGCGCAGCAAATCGGAAATAGCTATGGACGGCCTCGCGTCCGCGGCGAACACTTTTAGAGGATATGCTTTGGATTTGGCCGCATCGCTCCGGCTCCTTTGCAGACAATCAATGCGATGCTAAGCATGTAGAAAACATTCAGCTTACTTGTTTGGACGCGGGTTCGAATCCCGCCAAGTCCACTGTTTTGAAAAACAATGCTCGTTTCCATTTGCATTGCGACAGATAGCAATTAAGACGCGCAAGATTTTAATCGAAGTGCGATAGGAAACAACAAAAAACGCAGGGCTATATTGCTGATGAGTATACAGCGATATGGCTCTGCGCTTTTTTGCAGCTTAATTGTGCTTATTTGTAGGTTAATTGTATCCGTCCGAAATATGCCGACTTTTATATGGCTTTTTTAATTGCGAACTTTGCGTTCAAAAAACGCGATGTTTAATTTGAATGAAAGCAACCG
>CAZQVW010000020.1:0-17168 GCA_964596865.1 uncultured Bacteroidaceae bacterium | reverse complement strand
CTATTCTGCTTATGAAAAAGATAATTCTGCTTTCGATGATGGTGATGGTGAGCATCTGTATGGGTGCCCGCGAATTGAGAGTGATGACCTATAATGTTCGCCACTGCACCGGATTGAAAGGCGACCTCAACCTGCAACGCACGGCCGCAGTGATAGAGCGTTACCACCCGGATTTTGTGGCTCTGCAGGAGTTGGATTCCTGCGCCGCCCGCTCTAAAGGGCTGGACGAGCTCCGGCTTCTGGGTGAGCAGACCCTTATGCGCCCTACCTACGCCGCTGCAATCAGTTTGACGGGCGTGGCCAATTCTGATAAGGCGGGAGAGCGCTTGCAAGACAAGGATAAGCAACCGCAAAGGACTGGCAGATACGGCGTGGGCCTATTGAGCAAGGAGCGCCCGATGAGTGTGAAGCGCATCAAGATGCCCAGTAGAGATGAGGACAGAGTTTTGCTGGTTTGTGAGTTCAAAGACGTGGTGGTGAGCGTAACGCATCTTTCTTTGTTGGAGGACGAGCGCCCCGCTATGGTGGACAGCATAATCCATGAGGCTGCGCACTGGCGTAAGCCCTTTATCATCATGGGCGACCTCAACGCTCACCCCGACAGTCCGGAGATTAAGAAGTTGGGCGAGGCTTTCCAAATTCTCAACAGTAGTAGAACGCCGACATTCCCCGCAGACAAGCCCAACGAAGTGATTGATTATGTGGCTATCTACAAGGTATCCGCAAAAGGGACGCCCGCCGATTTCAAAGGAAGCGGAGGGGCGGCGCAAAACGGGGTCGTAAAGCGCGGGGCGTGGGTGATAGAAGACAGCGTGAGCTCCGATCACCGCCCCGTGGTGGTGGACCTCACGCTTAAGACGCCCGCAAAAGAACTGATGACCACCCTGCCATACCTGCAAGACGCACGCCCCGAGCGCATGACCGTCTACTTTCAGACCAACAAGGTGTGCCACGCGTGGATTGAGTATGGCACCGACAGTATCCACACTCGGCGCGCACGCACCCTGCAGGACGGACAGGAAGTGTGCTACAGATTGGATAACGCTATCACGCTGGATTCGCTCAAGCCCGCCACGAGATACTATTACCGTGTCTGCGCGGTGGAGATGATGTACAAACGCTCCTACGAGACCCACTTTGGCGATACATTGCGCACACGCTTCTACTCGTTTCAGACGCCATCGCCCACGCAGACGGACTTTACCGCACTGCTTTTCAACGACCTGCACCAGTATAAGCAGACCTACGACACATTGCGCGCCCTTGTGAAAGGGGTGGACTATGATTTCGTTATTTTCAACGGCGATTGCCTGCCGGAGCCCGTGGATTACAACGATGCAGTGCGCATGATTCATAATTGCACCGACCCCATCAATGCGGCCGAGAAGCCAGTCATCTTCCTGCGCGGCAATCACGAAATTCGCAACTTCTATTCCGCCGGTATGCACCAACTTATCGGCTATCGCGAGGGCCTTACCTACGGTGCTTTCAGTTTGGGCGACACGCGATTCGTGTGTCTCGACCTCGGTGAGGACAAACCGGATTCCACACCCGTATATGCCGGACTGAACGACTTTACCTCGCTGCGCAACGCCCAGACAGCCTTCCTAAAAAAAGAGCTCAAATCCAGGGAGTTTAAGAAAGCCAAACGCAAGATCCTTGTAAGTCATATCCCTGTCTTCGGAAATACAGATGAATACAAGCCTTGCACTGCCCTTTGGGGCGATATACTGAAAGAGCAGCCGTTTGACATATATTATTGCGCCCATACCCACGAGCTCCGCTATTTCCCTAAGGGCGTGGACGGGTGTGTATTCCCAGTGCTCAACGGCGGTGGCCCCGCGCTGAATGAGAGTGCCGTCAGTGTCTTGCAAAAGAAAGGCAACACCCTGCATCTGCGCACGCTCACGCCCAAAGGTGTATTCAAGGACATCGATTTATAATCCTACTACATTATTTATTAGTAGAACGCCCACACCCAGACTTACCTTATATAGTAAACTAATATCAAACACTACACTATAATGGCTACAACACCAGAATTTAAGTATGCCCCCATGTTTCAGTTGGGCAAAGACGAAACGGAGTATTATCTCCTGAGCAAAGACTATGTTTCAGTCAGCGAATTTGAGGGACACCCCATCCTGAAAGTGGATCCCGAGGCTCTCACCTTGATGGCCAACCACGCATTCCGCGATGTGAGCTTCATGCTCCGCCGCTCCCACAACCTGCAGGTGGCAAAGATCCTCTCCGACCCCGAAGCCTCCGCCAACGACAAGTATGTGGCCCTCACATTCCTAAGGAATGCCGAGGTGGCCGCCAAAGGCAAGCTCCCCCTCTGCCAAGACACCGGCACCGCCATCGTCCACGGCGAGAAAGGACAGCAAGTGTGGACCGGCGGCGGTGATGAAGAGGCCCTAAGCAAGGGCGTTTACCTCACCTACACCCAGGAAAACCTGCGCTATTCCCAAAACGCCCCGCTGGATATGTATAAGGAGGTGAACACCCGTTGCAACCTGCCCGCGCAGATAGACATTGAGGCTACCGAAGGCATGGAATACCGCTTTCTGATGGTTACCAAGGGCGGCGGTTCGGCCAATAAGACCTATCTCTATCAAGAGACCAAAGCCCGCATTCAAAACCCGGGCACGCTTGTGCCGTTCCTCGTGGAGAAAATGAAGAGCCTGGGCACAGCCGCCTGTCCTCCCTATCATATTGCGTTTGTCATCGGTGGCACCTCGGCCGAAAAGAACCTGCTCACCGTAAAATTGGCCTCCACGCATTATTACGACTCCCTGCCCACCACCGGCGACGAAACCGGTCGCGCTTTCCGCGATGTGGAATTGGAAAAGACCCTGCTTAGGGAAGCTCATAACATTGGTCTCGGAGCACAATTCGGCGGCAAATACATGGCCCACGATGTCCGCGTGATCCGCCTGCCGCGCCACGGCGCTTCTTGCCCCATCGGTTTGGGCGTGAGCTGCTCGGCCGACCGCAATATCAAGGCCAAGATCAATAAAGACGGTATATGGATTGAGAAGATGGACGACAAACCCTACGAGCTCATCCCCGAAGAGCTGCGTCAGGCCGGTGAGGGCGATGCTGTCCGCATAGACCTCAATCAACCCATGCGCGATGTGTGCAAGATCCTCACAAAATATCCTATCGGCACTCGTCTCTCGCTCAATGGCACTATCATCGTGGGCCGCGACATCGCCCACGCTAAAATCAAGGCCCGTCTGGACGCCGGTGAGCCCATGCCGCAATATCTCAAGGACCACCCAATCTATTACGCCGGTCCCGCCAAGACGCCCAAGGGTATGGCCTGCGGCTCTATGGGCCCCACCACGGCAAACAGGATGGATCCCTATGTTTATGAGTTCCAGGAAAAAGGCGCTTCGCTGATAATGCTGGCCAAGGGCAACCGCTCCGACATCGTTACCAAGGCCTGCAAAGACCACGGCGGTTTCTATCTCGGTTCAATCGGTGGCCCCGCAGCCATCCTCGCCCAAAACAATATCAAGAGCATAGAATGCGTGGAGTATCCCGAATTGGGCATGGAAGCTATCTGGAAAATTGAGGTGCAAGACTTCCCTGCCTTTATCCTCGTGGACGACAAGGGCAACGATTTCTTCAAACAACTGAAGCCCCTCTGCTGCAAGGATTAAGAGTTGGGGAGTGACTAAATAATTGTGGGGCAGATTGAAATATAATCCGCCCCCACAATTATTTTCCCCTCTCTGTTAAAAAGATTTTGTACCTTTGCAATCAGATAAAACCCCACACAACTATGAACAAGCCCCAACCTATAATCTGCCCTGAGATACAAAAGATTTTCGATGAGTGGGACAACCTCCCCATTGAGGAGAAAAAGAGAAGGAAACAACACGCAAAAGGTAACCAAAAATCCCCGCAGAGTTTGATTTCTGCGGGGATTTTGCTTCGCATTGCCAGTTATGTGGCGTTGCATTGCCACAAAGTGGCGTTGCGAACGATTATAGTAATCGGGCAGAGGGGCCCGAAAGGCTTATTCTACTTTGTGAGGACATACATCTTTGCCAATTCGCCCGTAGGCTCTACGCCGAGGGAGTCGGCCACGATGATGGCGTTGTTTCCCTTGAGCTTATAGTATGTCTTTGCGCCGGAAGACGGCGTAACCAACTGCAAAAGCGTGTCGCCGAGGACGTGATAGACGCCGCTTTCCTCGAAATGACTGTCGGATCGCTCGATATAATCAAAAGACATGTGGTAAGTACCCTTGGAGGAAATGGTGATGACCGCTTTGATTCCTGGACAATCGGCGGCAGGCAGTGTGCCACGATAGGTGCCGCAGAAGGCAGTGTCTGTTCTCTGGGAAATAGCGGCAAGCGAGTCTGGTGAAGAGGCAGCAAGCGAGTCGGTTTGCTGCGAGCCCCGAGAGCGCCCACCGCAAGAGGCCGTGAGCAGTGCGATGCCGGTAGCGATAAGAATGGAGGAAATTTTCATAATTGTGTGGTTGTTAAGATGCAAAATCACGATAATGCTTGATTGCGAGAATTGAAGTCGCAAAATTAAGTAGAAAAAGGCGCAAAACGGGGGCGCAAGTGGCAAAATGTTCGTATCTTCGCTCATATTGGTAATGAAATCATGAAAAGATACACAAAAGACTTTGGATTATGGACTGGAATTACATTATCAACTGTAGCATAAGACTGGCTGCCGCCATGTTTTTGGGCGGAATGATTGGTTTGGAGCGCGAATACCGCTCCAAGGACGCCGGTTTCCGCACTCATTTCCTCGTGGCTTTGGGGGCAGCCCTGTTCACCTTGCTGTCTGTCTACGCTTTTCAGGGCGTGAAGGACACATCGCGAGTGGCGGCGCAGGTGGTGTCGGGCATAGGCTTCTTGGGCGCTGGGTTGATTGTGTTTCAAAGGAATGTGGTGAGGGGGCTCACCACCGCTGCGGGCTTATGGGTAACGGCTGCTGTGGGCATGGCCTGCGGTGTGGGCCAGTTCTTTATGGCCGGATTGGTAACGGTGATGGTGCTGGTGGGCCTGGAGGTGCTCGGCAAGTATGTTCACCACGGCGGTGTGGCCGGATTGCAGATTGCTTTCGCCAGTCCGCAGAAAGAGCAGGCAATGGAGGCCGTGGAGAAAATACGAGAGATGTGCGAACGCATCTACACCTACGAAATGAAGAATAAACACGGGTCGCAAGGCAACCTCTACGAAGTGCAGATGGAGGTGAGGCTGCGCCATTTCACGATGTACAACCATATCCTCGATGTTCTTAAGGACATGGACGATGTCTCCATCGCCGCAATGGAATAGAAAATCACAAACTTTGAGTATTGTCCACGCAGGGCGAAAGGCGTACCTTTGCAAACGGTTATAATCTATAAAAACGAAAAATATCATGAGCAAGACATTAGTAGTTTACGGTTCTTCCACCGGCACTTGCGAGGGCATCGCCAATACTATCGCAGAGAAATTGGGCGCAGAGGTTGTGAACGTGTCCAACCTGACCAAAGAGCAGGCCGAGGCTGCCGGCAACCTCATTCTTGGCACCTCCACATGGGGCGCCGGCGACATGCAGGACGATTGGTATGACGGCCTTGACACGCTGAAAGGCTGCGACCTCACAGGCAAGAAGATTGCCCTGTTCGGCTGCGGCGATAGTGCCAGTTATAGCGATACTTTCTGCGGCGGTATGCGCGAGATTTACGATGGCCTGCAGGACAAAGGGGCCACATTCATCGGCGCTGTCAGTACCGATGGCTATACCTTCGATGACTCCGCCTCTGTGGAGGACGGCAAGTTCGTTGGTTTAGCCTTGGACGAGGACAACGAGAGCGACAAGACCGAAGACCGCATCAACGCTTGGATTGAACAGATAAAGCCGGAGCTGTCATAAGCGGCATCAAGCATTATATTAGATAGAACGACACGCTGGGGGCGCACCTACTAAATGATAGGTGCGTCCCCTTTTTAGGTCGTTTGGGAATTGTGGGACGGATGGATACTTTTTTATGCCGTTTCGGTTTTTAGCGGACAGCAATAATCAGAAATGAAAGTACAAATCATCGTGGTTATCTCTGCAATAATACGGAAGGAAATAAAATTATGCGTGAAATGTTTTTCAATTCATTGATGAAAAACAAAGAAAATGGGCGCAAGAAGCAAAAAAAAGCGCGTAAAATTTTGTGTATTAGTAGAAATTTTTAACTTTGCCGCTCATATTGGTTAAACAACTTTATATAGCTAATCTAATTACTAATTTACCTAACACGTTTTCGATGATGAAAAAGATTCTTTTTGTGGCTATGGCAGCGCTGATGATGGTTGGCGCGCAGGCTCAGGATGTGCAATTGCATTACGACTTTGGTCGCGACATCAACAAGCCCCTCGATGGCAGGCACGGCAGCCGTCCCCGCATGACGCTTACCTATGAAAACTTCAGTGCCGACAAGTGGGGCTCGTGGTATTACTTTGTAGACCTCGATTTCTTCAATCGCGGTATGCAAGGTGCCTACACCGAGATTTCGCGCGAGTTCACCTTTGCCAAGCCCAACAAAGAGCACTCTTCTTTGGCCGCACACATAGAGTATGACGGCGGTTTTTGCGTGGGCAGGCACTCAGGCGAAAATGACAAATGGGCGTCAATCTATCAGCAAGCAGTGTTGGTGGGCCCGGCATACAACTGGCACAGCCTTGATTTCAGTAAGACTTTCTCCGTGCAGGCCATGTATAAGCAGTATTTCAAAGGTTACGACGATGTGAAGGGCTACCCCTCGTTTCAGCTCACTGGCGTTTGGAGCACCACCTTCGCAAATAAGGCGCTGACCTTCTCCGGTTTTGCCGACCTATGGAGGGGCGAGAAAACTAAGAACGGTCACGGCCAATTGGTGTTCCTCACAGAGCCGCAACTGTGGTATAACTTCAATACGCTGGTAGACGGCCTCAACCTCTCCATCGGCACCGAGTGGGAGATCTCCAACAATTTCTGCGTGAACAACACCGATGGCAAAACGTTCTTCTGGAATCCTACCATCGCGCTGAAGTGGAATTTCTAAGACTATTGGTCGGGCGGCTTTAACTACTTCGACAATTCCGCCGACTCGGGCTACTCGGAGAACTCGGCCCACTCCGGCAATTCCGAGTACACCGAGTAGCCCGAGTACTCCGAATAGGCGGAGTAGCCCAATTAAATTCTTCCCCAATCGAATTCTATAACAATCAATACAATGGCACTATTAAAAACACTGTTCGGCTTTGAGCCGGGCAAGAACTCGGTAAAAGTGGAGGTGATGGCCGGCCTCACCACCTTCCTCACGATGGCTTATATCTTGGCCGTCAATCCGGGCATCTTCTCTAATTTGGCCGACAAAGGCATGGACACCAACGCTGTCTTCACCGCCACCGCACTGGCCGCCATCGTGGGCACGCTGGTGATGGCCGTGTATGCCAAAAAACCGTTTGGTCTGGCGCCGGGCATGGGCCTCAACGCATTCTTTGTGTTCACCGTCTGTCTGGGCATGGGCTACAGTTGGCAATTCGCCCTCACCGCCATCCTTTTGGAGGGCATACTCTTTATTATACTGACACTTACCAAAGTGAGGACGCTGATTGTGAAGTCTATCCCCGCCACATTGAAAAGCGCCATCGGCGTGGGCATCGGCCTCTACATCGCGTTTATCGGATTGAAGAACGCCGGTATCGTGGTGGCCAGTGAGAGCACCGCCGTTACCCTCGGCGATTTCTCGCAGACGGCCGTTTTGCTGGCCCTGTTTGGATTGGTTCTCACCAGTGTGCTGGTAATCCTCAATGTGAAGGGCGGAATGCTCATCGGTATCCTTATTACCACCATTGTGGGCATTCCGTTGGGCGTAACCCACTACAATGGTATCGTGGATACCCCTCCCTCCATCGCTCCAATCTTCTGCAAATTCCAATGGGACCAGGTCTTTACGCCGGATATGCTGGTGATTGTGTTTACCTTCCTGTTTATCGACCTGTTTGACACCATCGGCACTGTGGTGGGCGTGTCTGTTAAGGCGGGCATGGTGGATAAGGACGGCAACGTAGACCGCATCGACAAAATCTTTATGGCCGATGCCGTGGCCACCACCGCCGGTGCTTGCCTCGGCACTTCCACCACCACCACCTACATCGAAAGTGCCACTGGCGTGGCCGAGGGTGGGCGCACGGGCCTCACGGCGTTCACCGTGGCCGTGTGCTTTGCACTGGCTCTATTCTTTGCCCCATTGTTTTTGGCTATCCCCAACGCCGCCACCGGTCCCGTTTTGGTGATTGTGGGCGTATTTATGATGGCACCAATCAAGCAGATTGATTTTTCCGACTATTCCGAAGCCATACCCGCCTTTATCACAATGCTGTTAATGCCGCTGGCCTATAGTATCAGCGATGGAATTATGCTGGGTATGATTAGTTATGTATTGCTCAACGCCCTGACGGGCAAGTTCCGCAAAATCAGTGTGATGCTCTGGGTATTGGCCATTTTGTTTGTGGGCCGGTACGTGATGAACATAATGATTGCGCAGGGGCACATATAAAATTCATCATTTGTAGGGGCGGATTTCGTTTTTATTGTGATTCATGGTACGTAATTTTATAGTTATGAAATCTGCCCCTACTTTTTTATTTTCAATTCTCCGCCGAGGGCGAATTGCTCACGGTCTGTTGTAAAAAAGTTATTATCTACCGCTGTCTAATGAGGAAAATTGATTAATTTTGCATTGACCATTTTAGGCAGATTATGAAAACCCAAAAATTATATGAGGCGCAGGATAAGATGATGCTGCTCATCAAGGACGATTATAATGTTCTGCAGGCTCTAGGATCGTTTGGAATACAATTAGGCTTCGGCGACAAGACGGTAGACCAAATCTGTCGCGATAATGATGTGGACACCGCCACTTTTTTGACCGTAGTAAATCTATCCATCAACGGTTATTTCGGCGCGACCGCGGAGGACAATATCCAGTTGCCCACGTTGATGAAATATCTCAAGGCCAGCCACGAATATTATATTGATTTCCAATTACCTTTTATTCGCCGCGAGCTCATTGATTCCCTCGGCAATGATACCGCTACCGCCCGCCTTATCCTCAGGCTCTATGAAGATTACGCCCGCGAAATCCGCAAGCACATGAAATACGAGGAAAAATCCCTTTTCCCCTACGTGGAGGCTCTGATGGCGGGCAATGCTGACGCCAATTACAATATTGACACATTCTCGCGCCACCATTCCGACATCGATACCAAGTTGAGCGAACTCAAGATGCTCATCATCAAATACCTGCCCTCCAATCCCTATAATAACAACCGCCTCACAGCCACCCTTTACGACATATATAATAATGAAGAGTGGCTAAGGCGCCACACCTGCGTGGAGGACAATATCCTTGTGCCCACCATAAAGCGATTGAAGGAGTCGCTCAAGCGGCAAGGAGTCTCCAAAAACGTTTCTTCAATGGTATTCCCCAACGGCAGCGAAAATTCCGAAGCGCTTTCCCAGAGGGAAAAAGACGTGATTGTGGCCGTGGTGCAGGGAATGAGCAATAAGCAGATTGCCGACCACCTGTTTATCTCCGTCAATACCGTTACCACCCACCGCCGCAACATTGCGCGCAAACTCCAAATCCATTCCACTGCCGGTCTCACCATCTACGCCATCGTAAATGGCCTTGTGGATATTTCCTCCGTCAAGTTGTAGACGATTTCTGCCAAGTTGTAGACGATTCTTCGCCAAGTTGTAGGCAATTCTCGCCAAGTCGTAGACGATTGTTCGCAAAGTAGCAGGCAATTCTCGCCAAGTTGTAGACGATTATTCGCCAATTAGTAGACGGCATTCTCCTTTTCTCGAAAACTTTCCACGACCGTTTCGTCCGGAATCCCCTTCCGGGTGAGTTTTTTTTGCGTGATAACGCCAACGCACCGAGGGGAGTGTTGCTGCGCACCGGAGGGAACGCTGCTGCACACCGAAGGGAACACTGTTGCGCACCGAAGGGAGCGTTAGCGTTTTACCGCCCTTTTTTCGTGTAATAAGACCATTCTTTGAATTAAGGTGCATTTTTCCGCCTCGGCAACCGGAACGGGTGATAATGAGCGGCTGAAAAGTCCACCGCTTTATAATAAAACCTTATGATTTACTGTGCAAAAACCGCCCCTATCGGTTCAACCCGTACGCTGCGCATACAAAAAGAGTTTTTCATCAGCCTCTCGCAAACCGCCGCTACGTGTTTTGCGTGTCATTTCGCGTAGACAGGGAGCGTTTTTACGCAGTTTGGCGCTTGCCGGTGCCGATAAAGATGGCTATTAGAGCGGACAGGCCCAAAAGATAGGGATAATAAAGATATGGCATCATCATGGTGGCAGGAATAGAGGCCAATCCACTGGCTATGAGCAGTTGCGCGCCGTAAGGGATGATGCCTTGAATGCAGCAAGAGAAGGTGTCGAGGATAGATGCGGCACGGCGCGGATCTACGCCGAAGCGGTGGGCAATGTCGCGCGCGATAGTGCCCACCGAAAGGATGGCCACCGTATTGTTGGCCGTGCAGAAATTCACAAGGCTCACCAATAGGGCAATGCTCAGCTCGGCGCCGCGGCGCCCTCTCACCCTTCGCGTGAGGCGCTGGATAATCCAATCGATGCCGCCCCCATAGCGAATCACGGCCAACAATCCTCCCGCCAGTAATGCAATCAAAATGGTCTCGCTCATGCCGGAAATGCCGTCTTTCATCGCTGCAAACCACCCATCGAGGGCGTAACTGCCCGTGGCGAGGCCAATAATGCCGGTAAGGATGATGCCAAGCAACAATACCACCAAGACATTCATCCCAACGATGGCGGTGATAAGCACTACGGCGTAGGGTAGGACTTTTAGCCAGTCCACCGGTTGGGGGTGGACGGCGGTGGCCGGTTCGTGGCTGGATATAATAAGGTATAGAATGAAGGTAAGCACCGCTGCGGGCAAGGCAATGAAAAAGTTGGTGCGGAATTTATCGCTCATGCGGCATCCTTGCGTCTTTGTGGCCACCACGGTGGTGTCGCTGATAAAGGATAGGTTGTCGCCAAAGAATGCTCCGCCCACTGTAGCCGCGCACAGCATGGGCAAATCCAATCCCGTCTGCCCCGACAAGCCCACAACTATTGGAATTAAGGCAGCAATCGTACCCACCGATGTGCCTATCGAGAGAGACACCACACAGGCGGCTAAAAAGATGCCCGGTAATAGCATCCCAGCCGGCAAAAAAGCCAATGTCATGTTCACAGTGGCGTCTACCGAGCCCATCGCCTTGGCCGAGGCCGCAAATGCTCCCGCCAACACGAAGATCCATAGCATCAGCATCAAATCTTGATTGCCCGCGCCGCGCGAAAAGACGGCTATGCGGTCGTTGAGACTAAGTCCGCGCAATGTAAACAGCGCCACCACCGCCGTTGCCACAAATATCACGGCCAACGGCACCTTGTAGAAGTCGTGAAACCACAGGCTAAGGCCCACCATCAATCCCACAAGCACCAACATCGGGCTCAACGCCAGCAATCCCTGCTTGTTGCTAATCTGTTTCATTAATAAAGGGTGAATTAAAAAACTTTCCAAAAGTAACCCTTTCTTTTGGAAGAGCAAAAAAATACAGGAACAGATTTTGCTCCGTCCCTGTATTTATCACATTTGTATGTTAGTTGTAATAATTTGTGGCTACATCGTGCGGCTACTTTAATTGCTTGCCACTAATCCATGCCTGACCCACTTTCTCGCCCACAACGCGGTAGAATTTTTGCGCGGAATCGTAAGAAAGGGGCTGGAGCTTGTCGAAATCCACTTTGCCCTCGGGGGTGAGGATGCTTTCGTCGGCCTGGGTGTTCACCACCTCGCCCACAACGCGCAGTTCGCCCAAACTGGTCTTCTCCATCTCGATGATTTTGCATTCCAAAGTGAGAGGAAGCTGGTCAAACACGGGGGCGTCCACCTTTTCGGCGGGAGTGGCCGTCCATCCGGCTTTCTTAATCTTGTCCGGCTCCTTATTGCCCGACACGATGCCCACGTAATCCGATGCGGCCACCTGATCCTTGGTGGCAAAAGCGCAGGTAAACGCCTTTTTAAGCTCCATATTTTCGGTGGTCTTGTGAGTGCCCAGATTTAGAGCCACATGCTTGGGCCCACACTGGCCGCCCCACGCCACATTCATTGCGTTGGGCACTCCGCTCTCATCATACGTGCCAATAATCAGCACGGGCAGCGGAGTTATTATTGTATTTGCGCCTAAACTCTTCTTCATAATGTTTGTGATTATATGATTATGCTGTGTTTTCAGGATTAAAGCCTGCAATATAGAGTGACTAATTTGCGGGATAGCCTATTTGACTGTTGAGAATGAGGTCGAAACTGTCGCTAAGACCCAGTTCCTTTTTCAATGTGGCTTCATCCATTGTCATGCGGGGTACGGTATTGAGACCCAAAGCCTCACAAATGAGACAGATGTTTTGAGAAACGTAGCCTGCGTCTACTGCGCCAATCACTTTCTTGCGGTCATTGGGGATGACGGCGGGGAAACGACTGTGATCGCTGGCCAAAACCAACGACACAGGGACAGTGGCTGCAAATTCCTGGCGACTGGCCACCGCCTTGCGCAGGTCTTTGTTGCTCAACTTGATCAAAGCGTTCGCCTTCGGGTCGTAACGGTAAGCGCCGTCCTTCCTCACCACAAAAACGATGATGTCCTGCGCGTTTCCGGCGGAGGGAACCGTTATCTTTCCTTCCTCGGGGCGATTGATTCCGCAGGCCGCCCACAAGACGGTGGACAAAGTGGCGTCAGAAATCTCCTTCTCTGAATATTCGCGCGAGGAATGGCGGTCTTGAAGGGCTTTTATCAATGTGGTTTTCACTCCTTTGTCGGGAGCGGGCAGGCTAATCTCGTCGCCTGCGCTCATAGTAAGTATGGAAGTCATAAGCATTACTAATAAAAAGGTCTTTTTCATAGTGTAGAGTGTTAGATTGGGATTGATAATGGGACTGTTGTTTACTTCTAATTGTTTTAGAACGCTGCAAAGTTAGCTATTGTGTTCCGTTTGTGGCAAACTTTCAACATTCTTTAACCGCAATACGCACGCAAACATTAATTTACGCAAAAAAAGCCTCCATTTCCTCAACCATTGCGGTGGGAATACTGTAGCGGATGTCGTTATCGTGGGGAGATTTGATGGATTCGAGAAAATGCGGCCATTCCGCGCGGTAGACATCCAGCATGTGGGAGTTGGAAACGTAGCTGCGCGTGTTTGAAGGGTCGCTATTAGTGTTTGAAGTCTCGCTATTAGTGATAGAGGCCTTGGTATGCGTAAAGGAATATGTGGTGTTGGCGAGGCGGTCGGCCATCTTAGTGAACGGGGCATAGGGCGTTTGACGAATACCTTGGTAATATTTCTCACCGGCACGCTCGGCGCGAGTGCGGCCCTTGTCATTGGTGAGAGCATAGACGATTTCCGCAGCGAGAATGGCCTGCTCCTCGTTCATAAAGCGGCGAGCAGTTTTGACAATGTCGTTATAGGTCTGGCGCGCGTCCTCAATACTGTCGTGGAAATAGGCGCCGAACAAAAGGGGCACTACATCTTGATTTCCTATGCACACATAATGACCATATTTATATACTCCTGCTGCCACCATGTCGAGATGGAGGGCGTAGGGGTGGACGTGGTCGTAGGTTTGATTGACCGCGGCGTGCAGGGCGTGGGCCTCCTGTTTGATTTCTTCGATTGTGGGGGCCAGAAGAGTCAGGCTTTCCCGAAATTCGCGCTGTGTCATATTTTCTCTGATTAATAAGCGTGAGTATTTTATAGGCAAAATTACAGAAAATCCGCAACTTGCGTACATACAGACAGGGATAAATGCGGCGAACCCCCTCATTGAGAACGGGAAGCTCGGATTAAAAAGTTCTTCTGCTTGTCCGAAACTCCCGTCTGCTCGCCCCAAGAGCCCAGCCGCCCGCCTTAAGAACCGGTTTGTCTGTCCCCAAAACCAGTCTGCACGCCCCAAGAACCCATCCGCCCGCCTTAACCATTTCTTAACAGGATTGCAACAATACCTTAACCGATGTGTAACCCCACCGTTACATCATGGTTATAATTTTGCATTGTGAAAAATGGAGTATATATGAACTACGGCGAGGCAAGCAGCTGAGGCCTCGCCAAAACAAAGAAAGCAAATTGAAACACAGAAAGATTATGAAACTATTAATGGCATTGCCTTTCCCGTTTAGGCTGGTGCGCTTTAGCGGTGCAGTCAAGCGGAGGCTTAATCGCGAGGAAGAGGGAGTGGTAGACCCCTATGACGCCACACGTCTAATACCTAAAAACAAAATACGCAAATGGATAGGCAAGTAAATCCAGCAAGCTACGGCTTTAGCGACTCCAAAAAAGTTGAACTCGGCCAAGCGAAAGACTTGCGGCGAACATTAGTTCCCCTGCACGCGCTGTCAGCATTTTGCAGACTGTCATTAAGGCGCCCCAAGGTCTTTGTTCCCAAAATATCAAAGACATTGCATAATAGCCTTACCCCACAGCCCCGCATTTCCTCCTTGTCTGTGAAATGATGAAAGAGAAGACCACCTTATTATATATATAGACAAATCTAATAAATGAGGAAACAATCATATTCCATCAGCAAATAATTTTATTATAAGCAATTATGAATACAATCTTTATTGTTATCGTAGCGTTTCTGCTACTGACGGCCGTTATGGACCTCTTTGTGGGTGTAAGTAACGATGCCGTCAACTTCACAAACTCGGCTGTGGGCAGCAAGGCCGCCCGTTTCCGCACCATTATGATAGTGGCGGCGGTGGGAGTATTTGCCGGCGCAGCCATTTCCAACGGTATGATCGACATTGCGCGGCATGGAATCATGGCTCCCACGTATTTCACATTCTACGATGTGATGTGCGTCTTTCTGGCTGTGATGATAACCGACATCCTCTTGCTCGATCTCTTTAATTCACTGGGATTGCCCACCAGTACCACCGTCTCGATGGTGTTTGAATTGTTGGGCGGCGCGTTTGCCCTGGCTTTGATAAAGGTGGCTCACGGCACAGTGGGCCCAGACGGGGCATTATTAGGGTTTGGCGACTATCTAAACACAGAAAAGGCCTTGAGCGTGATTGTAGGTATCTTTATGAGCGTGGCGATAGCCTTTGTATTGGGCGCCATCGTGCAATGGATTGTCCGCGTCCTGTTTACTTTCACATATAAGAGCCACGCCAAACTGAAGACTGCCATCTACGGCGGCGTGTCCTTCACCATTATAATATGGTTTCTGCTGGTAAACGGATTAAAGAACTCGTCATTTATGACAGCCGACCTGAAAGACTTTATTTCCGCGCACACATGGACAATACTCTTGGGCGGCACGGTGGTATTCTCCATCATAATGGCTTTGTTGCAGGCCGTGAGGGTGAACGTACTGAAAGTGGTGGTTTTAATGGGCACCTTCGCTTTGGCTATGGCCTTTGCCGGCAACGACCTTGTGAACTTTGTGGGCGTACCGCTCACCGCCCTGGAATCCTACGCCGATTACGCCGCCAACGGTGCGGGCGACCCGCATTCCTTCTTCATGACATCGCTCAACGGTTCGGCCCAAACGCCCACCATCTTCTTGATAGCTGCCGGAGGCGTGATGGTCTTCTCACTTTTCTTCTCAAAGAAAGCCCACGCGGTTACAAAAACGGAGGTGGGCCTCTCCTCGCGCACGGAAGGCGACGAAATGTTTGGCAGCAGTGCGGTGGCACGCACACTTGTGAGGTCGTGCACACGCATTGCCACGGCCATTCACAAGGTTACGCCCGCTCCTGTGGGCCGCTGGATAGACAGTCGTTTCAATAAGGACGAATACGTGGCCGCCCCGGGCGCAGCCTACGATCTTGTCCGCGCCTCGGTAAACCTTGTAATCAGTGGATTGCTCGTTACATTGGGCACCAGTCTGAAGCTCCCGCTCTCCACCACTTATGTTACGTTCACCGTGGCAATGGGTGCGGCCTTGGCCGATAGAGCTTGGAGCAGAGAGAGCGCTGTGTTCCGCATCACGGGCATTTTGTCAGTCATAGGCGGATGGTTTATCACCGCAGGCATTGCTTTCGCCGTCTGCTTCATCTTCACCAACATTCTCTTCTTCTGCGGCTACGTGGCAATGATTGCCCTTGTTATCCTCGGAGTGGTGGTGCTCGTCCTTAACAACCGCCGTTTCGCCCGCCGGCAGGAGAAGCACAAGGAAGACGAGACCTTCATCGAGATGGTGAACACAAAAGACCGCGATAAGGCTTGGCAACTCCTTCAGAAGCACGTGCGCAACACCTCTATCTCCGGTTTGGAATACATTATTAATACATACCGCTCCGTTACCGATGGGTTCTTCAACGAGAAATACTCCGCCCTGCGCAAGTCGGTTGTGTCGCTACGCGAAGAGCGCGACTACCTCAAGCGTATGCGCCGCCGCGAAATTGTGGGATTGAGGAAGATTGACCCCTCGCTCGCCATTGAGCGCAACACGTGGTTCTTCCTCCAGAATAATTCGCTCAGACAAATGCTCTATTGCCTCAAGCGCACCGCCGATCCCTGCCGTGAGCACGTGGGCAACAATTTCTCGCCCCTGCCGCAGCGCTATGTGGACACGCTCACCGACCTGCGCGAGCGCGTACTCCAACAATTGGAGGATGCTCTCGCCCTGATGCGCTCCAATAAGACAGACGGCGAATTGGAGGCTTCTGCAGAAAAGCTGCGCACTTCCGCCGAAGCCCTCCAGCAATCAATCTCCAAGGAGCGCAAAGCCCTTTTGGACGACCTCAACACTCCGGGCACGAAGATAGAACCGATGATTGTCTCCGTCAATATTCTGCAGGAGAGCCAAGAGATTCTCGGCAACCTCCGCCACATGCTTCGCGGCATGTACCACCTCCAGGCGTAGCCTGTAGCCAAACTGCGGCGAGAGAAATTCCCCCTCACTCATTTTGGGGCAATTTCTCTCGCCGTTTTTTGTATTTGTGGCATCTTTGTCCGGATTTTTCGCCACCTTATCAGATTTCACCCCCTCCTTATCCGGATAAATCGCCACCTTATCCGCAAAAATGCCGCGATAGTTTGCGTTCACAGTGCTGTAACAATAAGTTAACAGTACTGTTTAGT
>CAZQVW010000019.1:4872-17393 GCA_964596865.1 uncultured Bacteroidaceae bacterium | reverse complement strand
ACTGTTAACGATAGTCAAAACGATTGGAAGTGGATTTTTGAGGGTGATTTTTTGAATAAGGACGCGGAAAAATGGAATAAGGACACGGAAATTTTCCCTTTTCGCGCAGGAAAATCGTTCTTTATGCAGAATAAGCCCCTGCCTTCCGCCACAAAACAATAAGAATTGCGGCACATAGCTAACGATTGGTGTTCTGCCGCAATTTTTCTGCTCCATCGTTTTATGTCATAGTGCCACTAATTTATCGCCTTATCGCTTTGCCCGCACAAGAGAATTGTGTAATTTCGCGCTTAATCGTATGGAGCGCGTATTATTAGGTTAATGGAAGAAAGGCTTAAGAAGATAGATAGTTATCACACATTGCTGGCTTATCAAAAAAGCGAGTGCGTATTTGCTATGACCGTCTATTTTGTGGAGCATTTCCTCAATCGCACTCACGATCGCACCGCCGGCCAAATGCAGCAAGCCGCGCGTTCGGGCAAACAAAACATAGTGGAGGGGTATAGCGATGCCGAGGGTTCCACTTCCACCGAGCATCGCCTTACGGTCATAGCCAAAGGCAGTTTGGAGGAAATGAAAGAGGATTTTCGCGACTACTTGCAAGTACACAGCCTCCAGATATGGGACGCCAATCACGAGAAATATATTGTTTGCCAACAGTATTTTCGGCAACACAATGATGCGGCGTGGTATATGCGCCAGATTGCCGGGCGCAGCGCGGAGGATATTTGCAATATGACGCTGATTGTGATTTTCCAGGCGTTGGCATTGATTCGCGGTTTGATAGACTACCAAAATCGCAGGTTCTTGCGCGAAGGCGGTGTGCGCGAACAGCGTTACCAAGCGCGATTGGAGTATCGCAACAAGGTAAAGAAAGATGGCAGGGAGAGTAGGGATGGTAGGTGTGGTAGGGAAAGTAGGTATAGTAGGTATAGTAGGTGCGGTAGGGGGAGTAGGGAAAATACCCTTACCGCACCAACCTCACCTACCATACCTACTTCACCTACTACACCTACCATACCTACTTCACCTACCCCACCTACCCCTCCTACCCCACCTACCTCACCTACTACACTTACCATACCTACTCCCCCTCTCCCATCCCCCAAACCAATACCCTAAGATTATGCCAAACCTCAAGTCGTTAGCAAAGGATACCGTCATCTATGGGATGAGCAGTATCGTAGGCCGTTTCCTTAACTACCTGCTTGTGCCGCTATATACGGCCAAGATTGCGGCAGCCTCGGGAGGATACGGCGTTGTTACCAATCTCTACGCCTATACCGCCCTCATTCTGGTGATACTCACCTTCGGAATGGAGACGACCCTCTTCCGCTTTGCTAATAAATGCAACACAAAGGACACAACTGCGCCGAGCGAGGCGCAAACGCCGGACACCGTCTTTTCCACTGCCATGATGGTGGTGGGCACTTTGAGCGCAGTCTTTTTGATACTGGTATTCAGTTTTATTGACCCCATCGGACAGGCATTAGGCTACGCCACTCGCCACAGTTACATCGAAATAATGGCCGTGGTGGTGGCGCTGGATTCCATTCAGGCCATCCCCTTCGCCTACCTCCGCTTTCAAAGACGCCCGTGGAAGTTCGCCGCGCTCAAACTGCTGTTCATCATTCTCAATATCGGCCTAAACCTCTTTTATTTCCTGGTATTGGGCAAGAATGATGTGCTGTGGGTTTTTGGTATCAACCTCATCTGCACGGGACTGGTAACCTTCTTTTTCATTCCCGACCTCTTTCGCATCCGCTGGCACGTGGATTTTCACCTGCTGGGCAAGATGCTGTCGTATTCGTGGCCGATACTGGTGCTCGGTATCGCAGGCATTCTCAATCAGACGGCCGACAAGATTCTTTATCCGTGGGTAAAGCCCGGATTGCAGGGCGAAGTGGAGCTGGGTATCTATGGCGCGTCTGTAAAGATCGCGATGATAATGGCTATGATCACCCAGGCGTTCCGCTACGCCTACGAGCCCTTTGTTTTCGGCAAGGCTAAGGACAAAGACAGCCTCCAGACCTACGCCGCCGCCATGAAATACTTTATCATCTTCACCCTGCTGGCGTATCTGGTGGTGGTGGGGTGGCTGCCTGTGCTGAAATATATCATCGGGCCCGACTATTGGCCCGGACTTAAGGCGGTGCCCATAGTGATGGCCGCCGAAATTGAGATGGGAATCTACTTTAACCTCTCCTTTTGGTATAAGCTCACGGATAAGACCATCTGGGGATTGTGGTTTTCCTTGGCAGGCTGCATAGTACTGGTGGCGGTGAACATTCTTTTCATTCCGAAATACGGGTATATGGCCTGCGCGTGGGGCGGAGTGCTCGGCTACGGCGTTTCAATGCTGCTCAGCTATTTTGTGGGGCAGAAAAAATACCCCATCCGCTATCCGCTGCGCGCCATCTTCACCTATTTATTTATAGCCGCCCTGTTTGCCGGGGTGATGATAGCGATGCCGCACTCATGGAATGTCTTTTTGCGCCTCGGCGTCAGCACGGTGCTCATTCTTTTGTTTGTTGCCCATATTCTCTACCACGAGGATTTCCAGTTTCACAACCTCGCAGCCAAAATCCTGCACCGCCGCTAACGCTTTTTTGCGGAACACGAGCGCTTCCCCTCGAAAATGCGGGCGCTTCTCCTTATTATAATAAGGTAGTCGCTCATATTACGTCCTTATTCCCACGTAATATGGGCGTCTTTGCTTATAATACGGACGCCTTTGCTTGTAATACGGGCATTTTTGCTTGTAATACGGGCGCTTTTGCTTGTAATACGGGCGCTTTTGCTTGTAATACGGGCATTTTTGCTTGTAATACGGGCGCTTTTGGTTGTAATACGGGCGCTTTTGCTTGCTGTATCGCTGTGTAGCCTTGCCGAGCTGCCGCTTTTTCTTGCGATACAGGTATTTCATCTTGCGGTACGGTCGCTTTTCATTGTAATATAGACGTTCGCCTGCGCAACGCAGAACAGCTTTTGCGCCAAAGAACACCCGAAAAGCGAATTTAAGTCCCCTTATTCTTGTGATTTTCGCTATCAGCCCCCGAAAAGCGAGGCTTTTCATGCGGAAAATTCGCCTAACTGCAAAATTATGCGGTGTTAGGACGAAATTTTGCGCTAAAAACAGGATTATTTTGTGCTACATTGCGCACTATTTGTTATCTTTGCGGCGCAAAAACCGTTTTATCACGGTCAGAAGCACCGATTTCCCGCTCGCGCGGGCACTCAAACAAGAATATTTTTTACTTAAACCTCAAATTAAATTTATGAAAAAAGTTCTACTTTTGACGCTCCTCATGATTATTGGAGCGTTGGGGAGCCAAGTCAGCGCACGCTGGGAACTTGGCGACCAGAAGAGCGCCAGCGACCTCAAGGCTGGCGACACCATCGTGCTGGAATACCGCTGTAATAACGCGCTTCTGGGACGCTATCTCAATGGCTCCAAGTTGAGCCCCGCAGGAAGCGTAGCAGACGAGAACATCTACACAGTGGAAAACGGTCCTATCGACTTCCGCACCGGTGCTCCCACTATCTACCTCAAGCAGGTGGTGGCAAATGGTTATCTCACCTTTAACGGTAGTTGGCAGACAATCACTTATTCCTCCGACACCGCTGATGCCGCTAATCTGCAGGTGATTAGTTGCGGAGAAAACATCCCATGGTCCAACACCTACGCGTGGGATCAGTATCAAGCCGGCGTTTTCCGTCCGGAAAGCACTGACACTACCAAGGAAATTTCCAACTGGCGCATTCCTGGCGATGGAAAATTGACCAACGACAAGTCCGTTGCCTTTGCTCACTCGTACACTTACGATAACGATGACACAGACGAGAAGGTAGCCACATGGGCTTATTTGGGCACATGGGCAAACGCCGATAATATTTGGTTCTGGCAGTACACAGACGCCAACCAATGGAACGCTTACAGCGTGAATTTCATCCTCGACCTGAAAGGCGACCTCCAAGCTCTGATAGATGAATACGCTACAGAGGGCGAATATACTCCTGGCACAAATCCCGGCTACTATCAGGAGGACGTGGCAGAGGCTTATAACGCTACGCTTGCGGCTGCTCTGGCAGCAGTGGTGGGCGACACAAGCGATGACCAGCTGCGCCAGATGATTGCCAACCTCAAGAGCGCTCACGCCGCAGTGGTGGAAGCCTATATTCCTATCACAGAAGGCTACTACTACATGGTAAGTGCTTTCGATGACTACCTAAACAACTTTGGCGTTGAGAAAGCAGCCTACGCCAACACCTCGAAAATGCAACTTTTCTACAAAAACTTTGATGAGGACAACGGAGAATTTGTTTTCCACCTCACCAAAGGCGAAGGCGACGATGAATGGTGGGTACAACACTACATTAGCGAGACTTATGTGGGCCAGCCCTCTAACTGGTACGCCTCCACACCGCCCGTTACTGTGGATAAAGAGGAAGTACAGAACCTCCGTCTGCGCGTACCCGGCAAATGGTTCTGGGGAAGTAAGAAACAGCATTCCACTTCCTATACTCCCACCACCGGTTCTGCCTCTAACAAAGAAGGCGCCCTCACAAGCTGGGGACAATGGACGGACGAAGGCACCACCGCCACCAACTTCAACCTCTGGTATCTGCGTAAAATCACAGACGAAAGCAAATTAGAGAACTTTGCTCAGGATAAAGCACAGGCAGCTCTCAACATGACGCTGAAAGGCCTCATTTCCGAGGGCGCAGACCTCTACACAAACTTGTTCTGCTACTCCACCGACACCGAAAATCCGCTCTTGACCGAGGCTAACGGCACCGGCGAAATTGCCGAAGGCAACCAGATCCAATTCTCCACGGTAAGAAATCAGGGAGTGGACTATTCCGACGACTACAAATTCCTTATCGACAAAGCCGATACCTCCTATATGCAGGGTTCGGGCAATATTACGTTCGACATCTCGAAAACTCCGCAGCAAATCATCACTTTTGAATACAATACCCGCTGCGCATACAGCGCCGACAAGTATCCTAACCAGCACGGTTGGGGCAATAACGAGCGTCCCAACACGGTTACGTTCTACGGCAACAACGATTTGGCATCGGATAGCACATGGACAGAGCTTGCTACCGTAAAGATGGGCGCCCTCCCCGTGCCGGCGCGCGTCTCCGTAGACCTTGGCAGCGAATATTCCTATATCCGCACCAAGATGATCGACAATGCCACTGGCGGCAGCTACTTCACCGTTTCCGAGCTCCAGCTCTATAAGGCTACTGTGGACGAGGCCAGCTCTCAATACCACACTACCGCCGGCATGTCCGCAAAGGCCGATTATCTTAACAGCCTTCTGCCCGCTATGCGCGAGGCCGCAAATGCCGGTGTAGCTACACAGGGCAAGATCGACACACTGACTGCAGCCATTGCCGCTGTAAGGGAGATTTATGCAGACACCACCGAGTTGGCAAACCTTATTAAGGAGTGCCAGACCCTGATTGCCGAGGCCATCGTAGGCGAGGGCATGGGTGAGGTGCGCAGCCAGTCGCTGATTGACTCTCTCCAGATGGCTATCGACGAGGCCAGAGCCACTGCATTCCAGAGCCCGATGTCTGTTGAGGCCGTGCGTACCGCTACCAGCAAGGTGAGCGCAGCTAATGCCGCTTTCTGGGCCGGATTAAAAACCGTTGAGGAAGGAAAATGGTATTTCATCACCAACCTCGACACAGAGCGCGTAGGCGAAGCCGGTGCCGATGACGCCAAGTGCGGCGGCAACGCAATCTATCTCAACGACAAGAACGAAAGCACCTCCATCGTGAAATGGGGCTACTACGACAATTCCAGCAACACCCTGAATGCCGACAATAACCCCAAGGCTATGTGGCGCGTTGTCAAGGTGGAGAACACGGATTACTACGCTATACAAAATATGTACACGGGTTATTATCTGGGCGAATATGCAGAGGCCGACAAGAACCTCACCGTGTCCCAAAAGCCCGTGGCCTATGATATTGCTTATAGCGGCAATGCAAGATTTGTCCTCTATCCGCGCAATGCTGCCAACAAGAAGAGCTGCTCTATCTGGCCCAAGGGCGCAAAGAATGACATCGTGTGCCACGAGGCAGTTACTTCGGCTTCCGGATGGACATTCCAGGAGATTGATCCCGAGCAGCAGGAGGCAATAAGCATTTCCGATTTCAAGATGAACGTCATCGATGTGCTGGCCTTGCCTTATAACGTTAGCAATTTAGACCTCTTTAACGAAGGCGTAGAGACCTACGCAGTAAAGAAGATTTCCCAGACCACCGATGACGAAGGCGAGCTGATTACCAGCGTAGAGCTGTACAAGAAGAGCACCTTCGCAGCAGGCGAGCCCTGCATCATCATTCTGGGCGACACTGCAGCACAGGCACCGGTAGAGGATTACGACCTTCTTATCCCCTTCCCCACCGACATGGTAGACCACACTCATACCTTCGTAGCCAATGGTATCGTAGGTAGCCTGCACTCAACAGACTGTGCCGCCGGTACTGCCATTTCCAGCAACAAGAAGTTCTACGCTGTAGGCGAAAAGGGCTCCACATTCTCTGCCTTCACCGGCGTTATCGACCCCACGGCCTACAGCGCCGAGGTAGACGGTGTAGAGACCGCTCTCACACTCACCATCTCCGGTCTGAAGTCCATGCGTAAGGCAGGCGATGCCAATTCCGATGGCATTATCAATTCCGCCGACATCTCTGCCGCTTACAACTTCATCCTCTCCGGCGCAGACAGCGGCCTTGAATTGGATAACGTGGACGCAAACCAGGACGGCGTAGTGGATTCCAGCGACATCGCCCACATCTACACCAAGATTGCCAACGCCGGCGCAGCTTCCAAGAAGTTTATGCAGAAGCTCCTCCAGCAGTTGAGCAAGTAACACCCCTATTAAGGAAGTAATCGCTTCATTCATATGTTTGTGAGCCCCGTGGCCTTGTGCTGCGGGGCTTTTTTATTACGCGGCGGTGTAGTAAGGCGACAACGACGCTACGCTACGGCGTGGCGACAAAAGAGATTTAGAATCCTTGCACTGCGGCAAACGCCGCGAATTTATGCAACGAGCGCACCACGCGAATTGAAGATACTGCATTTTTAGATACAAAACGCCATTCGTGTGGGGAATTATTGCTAAGTTTGCGTCCGAAACGGTGGCGACACCCCACCACTTATCTTTTTACTTCTTATGAACGAAAAAAACTTCTGCATAATCCTGGCGGGAGGCATCGGCACCAGGCTCTGGCCCTTAAGCCGCACCTCCAAGCCCAAGCAATTTCTGGATCTCTTTGATATTGGGCGCACAATGCTCCAACTTACCTACGACCGCTTCGCCCACTTTGTGCCTAAGGAGAACATATACATCTCCACCTACAGAGACTATGTGCCGATGGTGAAAGAGCAGTTGCCCAATGTGGATGACGCCCATATTGTGAAGGAACCTCTGCAAATCTCCACCGCGCCAGCCACGGCGCTGGCCTTGATGCACATCCTCAAGCAGACGCCGGAGGCCAACGTAATCTCCGCTCCCGCCGACCAGCTCATCTTTGATACGCAAGGGTTTGAGCAACAAATAACAAAGGGCCTGAAATTCATCGACGGCACCGACAAAATCCTCGCCATTGGCATCAAGCCCACACGCCCGGCCACATCCTACGGCTACCTGCAGGCCGATGTGCAGAGCGATGGCGATTTCCTGCGCCTAAAGAGCTACACCGAGAAGCCCAACTATGATTTCGCCAAAGTCTTTATGGAGAGCGGCGAATTTTATTGGAACACAGGTATCTTTCTGTGGAACTCCCAGACAATGCTGCGCATCATGAGTAAGGAATACCCCGACATCGCCAGTGCCGCAAGGCTGGTAACATCGGTAATTGACATCGATGATACCGACCGCCTTGTGAATGAGCGCTATCCCCGCATCAGGATGCAATCGGTGGACACGCTGATTTTAGAGCACCACGCCGAGGTCTTTATTGCTCCCAGCACGTTCGGATGGGCCGACGTGGGGTCGTGGCGCAACTACTACGACCTCCACCAAAAAGACGCGGACGGCAATGTGTGCGATGAGAACCGGCGCCTGTTCTATTCCTGCAAGAACAATATCGTGGACGTGGCGGGCAACAAGGTGGTAATCCTGCAGGACATGGAGGATTATATGGTGGTGGAAAACAAGGACGTCCTTCTTATCTGCCGCAAAGGAGACCCCTCCTTGGTGAGGCGCATACTCAACGACGCCAAGATGAAATTCGGCGACGAGATTTCATAGGAAATATTGGTAATGAAGAAATCAAACATACAAGAAACAAGAATAAGAACGCATTCCGCAAGTAATGTCTGCGGAATAAAAAGGGATTATCGAGATGACAAAGTTATATCCGCTGCTATTTGAACCGAATCTAAAGGAAGTGGTGTGGGGCGGCACATATTTGAAACAGTGGAAGCACCTGCCCATCGATGGCACGCCCATAGGTGAGAGTTGGGAAGTGAGCTCTATCGCCCAACATGAGAGCATCGTGAGCAATGGACCGCTAAAGGGCATCGGCCTCAACACCATCACCCGCCAATACGGGGCCAGAATCTTGGGAGACAAGGTGGTGGCTCACTACGGAAAGGAGATTCCGCTTTTGGTGAAGTTTATCGACGCCGCCAAAGACCTGAGCATACAGGTACACCCCGATGACGATATGGCGCAGAGGTACCATCAATCGCGCGGCAAGACAGAGATGTGGTATATCCTTGACGCGCAGCCCGGCGCCTCCATCCTGGCAGGGTTTAAGAAACAAATCTCGCCAGAGGAGTATGCCCAGCGCGTGAAAGACGGAACTATCGTGGACGTACTGGCGCGCCATTACGTGAAGCCGGGCGATGTCTTCTTTATCCCCGCGGGCAGGGTACACGCCATCTGCGCCGGAATAAAATTGGTGGAGATACAGCAAAGCAGCGACATCACCTACCGCATCTTTGACTATGACCGACCCGGATTAGACGGCAAACTGCGTCCGCTCCACACCGAATTGGCGTCAGAGGCCCTCAACTACGAAGTGTTGCCGGAATATCGCACACTCTATCAGGATCACATCAACCGCGCCGTGCCCATTGTGCGCTCGCCCTACTTTGATATGCGCCTGCTCCAACTCACAGCCCCCATTCATCGCGACTTGAAGAAATACGATTCGTTTATTATCACCGTATGCGTGAAAGGGAAATGCCTATTGCGGCCGCGAGGCGGAAACAATCCAGAGCATGATGACAACATTCAAGAGCGCAGCAATACGGCGCAAGTTCACAGCGGCAACATTCAGACTTCCGGCGGCAACACCCTCGCTCACGCCGGCAATGATGTGGAGGAAATCATTTTGGAGGAGGGCCACAGTGCGCTCATTCCTAAGGAGATTGCGGATTACGACATTATTCCCCAATCGCCCGAAGTTTGTCTGCTGGATACCTACCTCAACAACATGGATAACAGTCTCGCCGCCAAATGGAGCCGCGTTTTCCACCTCTCCTTTGGCAATTAGAACCACATCATTAGCCAAGCGCACATTTAAGCGTGCAGAACCCGCCTCTACTTCAATCAAGACATTGCGCTTTTCTGATTTTATCGGGCACCAATAATTGTTTTTCCTTTCACTGGTGTTTTTCCTTTCGCTGTAATTTGATTTTTCCCCGTTGTGGAACACAACTATCCGCACACGGGGAGGAATTTTCGCGCCCTAAGGCTAACGCACCGAAGGGAGCGCTGCAACACTCCAAAGGGAACGCTGCTGCGCACCGTAGGGAGTGTTGCTGCGCACCGAAGGGAACGTTAGTTTTTTGCCGCATATTTTTCGCGCTAAGAGACTAATGATTTGCCTTACGAGACTAATGATTTGCGTTATCACGCATTTTTTGAATAGGCAGGCGCACCGGAAATTATCATTTGCGCCGGCAATAAATTTTCCCTGATAAATATAGTCATACTACGCAGGAAAGCATGACGATAAATCGCTGATTGCATGGGGGACAGAGATTGCGGGAGGCAACTGAAAAAGCCTTTCGATACGTGCAATCAGACATACACAATCATACATGCCACAACCTTGTCGAGCACTTGACAAAAACGAAACTACAATAATATCACTCCTGCGCAGACGATACCATTGTGATGAGCCACTGGATATAAGAATCAGACACGTTGGAGATTTCGCCCTTATCATAAATGGTAAGAAAGGTGATTTCTAAATCGCCAAATTCTGTAGTGGCAATATTATATGTAAGGACTCGTGAACCGCCGCTTTTCCCTTTGCCTTTAGACGCGATGGCCATACGCACTTTGCGGACATGATGCCCCAAGTCTTTGCCTTGAAGCGGACTGTTTGTCAGCGAGTTTCTGAGCTCATTAATATCACCGCAAAGTGATGGATACTTTTTTGAAAGGCGCTTGAATTGCCTTTCAAATTCCGGCGTGACCTTGAAAGCAACTTTCATAGAGATGACTCACCTTGTTGTTCTGTCAGAAAATCGTCAAAAGACTTTAATTCCTTTCCTGCACGTCTGGCTTCTTTCACTTCATTTAGGGCGCGTGTGAGCGTTTCTTTGACATAACGTTGCTGGCCACGGCTTTTGCTCTCTTCATCAGTGCTATTCTCTATAAGAGTAGTGGAGGCCACTCCCCTAAGCAAAGCTATGGCGCGCCTAACGGTTTGTGGAGACGCCCCATTATCCAAATTCACTAAAATCTGAGTCATATAGCTTTTCTTCAGAGTTGTTTGAGCGCAAAGTTACAATAAAGAAATTGAAATTGCGGTCCAAAATATGACAAAATAAAGCTTTGATAGAGAGATAGACGCAGATTTTTGCTAAAAGTTTTGGCGTAAAGCGAAAGAATACTTAATTTTGCACCCCGCAAAAGTGGCTATGCCCGATTGAGGTGCAGGAAATTGAGTCCCTAACCGAGAGCACAGGCCACAAATGCGCAAGAATAATGTATACTAAACTATAAAACAAAATATCAAACATGATTATTGTACCCGTAAAAGAGGGCGAGAACATCGAAAGAGCCCTCAAGAAATTTAAGAGAAAGTATGAAAAGACCGGCGTGATGAAAGAATTGCGCGCACGCCAGCAGTATGACAAGCCCTCTGTGAAGAAGCGCCTTGCCAAGGAGCACGCAGTGTATGTTACTGCCCTCCATCGTCAGGAAGACTAAGCCTCGCCTCTCGCCCTCGCTATTAGAGGGATTAAATATCGTGGTTTCGCTGTCCCAAAAGGGCGCGCAAACCGTCAGTGGTAAGTATATCTACATGGAATGATGTAGGAATACTTACCTTTTATAGTTTCAATATGCCCACAGAAAGCAATTCTGCCTCTTTCAGAAAGCCTATCGGCACAGACGACGCCTACGTCTCGCGCTTTATAGCCTATCTGCGCGCCGAGCGCCATTATTCGGAGCGCACAGTGGACGTCTATCAGCCCTCGCTGCTGGATTTTAAGGCGTTTGTAGTGAGTTCGGTGAGCGCCAATGCCAACGCCGCATCTTCAAGCAAGGGCAACGCTCTCACCGAGGGGGGCAAGGAGGCCGCAGACGGGAATGCAGGAGTCCCTATAGCGTTTGATTGGACATTGGTGGGGCCCGATGACATTCGCGCGTGGGTGGTGGCAATGATGAATCGCAATATCCAGCCCGCCACTGTGAACAAGCGCCTTAGTGCACTGCGCTCTTTCTTCCGCTTTTTGATGATGGAGGGCATTGTCAGCATCAATCCCACGCTGAAAGTGCGCGGGCCCAAAAAAGAAAAGAAACTGCCGTCGTTTGTGAGGGAGAAAGACATGGATAGACTGCTGGACGGCATCACCTTTCCCGACACATTCGAGGGCCATCGCGACCACCTCATCTTGCTCATCTTTTATTCCACGGGTATGCGCCTATCGGAATTGGTAGGGCTCACCACCCGCTCCTTTGATTTCCACACCAACACCGTTCGCGTCTTGGGAAAACGCAACAAAGAGCGGATTATCCCGTTTGGCGCCGAGATGCGCAAGGCGCTATTAGATTATTTGGACGAGCGTGCCGACCATCCGATGGCCGACCAAACGGAATCTTTGTTTTTCGGCAAGAAATCTCCGCAAATAAGTAAGATTGTGGTGGAAAAGGTGGTGAAATACTATCTATCTATGGTTACCACCATCCGCCGTCGCTCTCCTCACGTCCTGCGCCACACTTTCGCCACCGCTATGCTCAATCACGGAGCCGACATTGAGGTGGTGAAACAGCTTTTGGGCCACGAAAGTATCGCTACTACCGAGATTTACACCCACACTACGCTGGAGGAACTGAAAAGAGTGTACTCCCAGGCCCACCCTCACGCCGAAAACAAAGAATAAGGGGCGAAAATGCGCGTAGATGCAACCATGGAGCGCGTAGACGCGGCGAGAAATGGTGTAGATATTGCTACGTAGCGCGTAAATATTGCTACAGATTGCGTAGATGCAGCGATATATGGCACAGACATTGCTACACAGTGCGTAGGTG
>CAZQVW010000019.1:0-4772 GCA_964596865.1 uncultured Bacteroidaceae bacterium | reverse complement strand
GCGAGAAACAGCGTAGACATTGCTACGAATTGCGTAGATTTTGCCACAGATTGAAATAAGAATTGGGTATTGATAGAAGAAAGGGGGCGGATTAGCCACAATGTGCCTAATCCGCCCCCTAATATGGTCAGCATATACGCTTTTTATTCTATCCCGCCACTTGGTCGGAAGAAAACTCGGAAGTAAAACTCCTTGCCGTAATCGCGCAACAAGGTTAAGCACACGGATTTCTTGCTAAGATTATAGAGCGCCGACCACTGCGTGAAGGACGTGGGGTCGTCTTCATTAGCTTCCTGCGATACTTGTTCCAGCAAAGCCATAGCATCGTCAGCACACAAGGCGTAGTTATTTGCTTTCAGCGCGTCTCGCATATCAAAGTAGCGCTGCTTGCCGTGATCGGAGCCCCAACCATCTTTTGTGCCGACCATAGTGGGCGAAACATAGAAATTGGTTACGCAGCGCAAGGTATCGTTGTTGGTGAACACCTCCATACGAGTGGGATTGGTCTCGGTGGAGTCCTTAGGATTGCGAGTATATTCCACAATAGCGTAATCACCGGTGGCATCGGCCATAAAGAAATGGTAATTATGCTTATTGTCAAGGTTTTTCATGCGCATATTATATTGTTTAAGCATTTCTATGGCTTCTTTCACGGTGGAAGCCCTATCCAGCAGCATACGCATGGCAATAGTGGTGCCGATATTGGTTTTGTTGGGGTCGTCCTGCATAGTGGGCGCCTCGTTGAGCGAGAGCACACCGATAGCAAAACCGTCTTCGTTGATACCATCCAGAATAGCGTAGGGCAGACCGATGAGCAGAGAGATGTCGGTAGTATCATCGGTGTAAGCCCCCTGCTTATAGCCGAAATTATATCCGTCGGCAAAGGCAACAGATTTCTTGCCACCCTTGGGCGCGGTGTGCACCACAAAGGCAGCAATAGGCACGTAGCGCTTAGTGGCACTATCCACCTGCACCGTGTGGCAGAAATCGTAGTTGCGCCCCATCAGATAGTTGTTTGTAGAGGGATCGGGGGAGGCAAAGGCGCTACACCCGGGCTGCAGCGAGAACTTGACGGGCGAGGGGGAGGCAGGCAGGCTGTCAAAGAGGTTTTGCTGCACAAACGTCAGCAATTCCGGCGTAGAAGAGATGCCGGCCTCGAGCGCGGCGTCCAGTTTGTAGTCGGCAGTGTAGTTTACCTCGTAGAGGCGACCGGTGCCATCGAGGTCTTCCATGGAATAAAGCATAGCGCGCTTCTCTTTGTCCTTTATAAACTCCGCTTTATTGTTGGTACGCGCAACAGGTGCGGGATAAGGGTCGATGGGCGTGGGGCCAGGGGGGTCTGACGGGCTATTATCATCCGAACACGCCACGGCGCCCGAGATAATCAGCAGAGCCAACGCGTGAAGAGCCATTGTTTTTAGGCGGCGAGCGGAGTTTGAAATGCTTGTCATTCTTTTGTTTGCAGTTTTCATAACTGTTTGATATTATTAATGTGTTATGATTAAGATATGGTGCGTTATGATTAAAATATGGTGCGTTATGATTAAGATATAGTGCGTTATGATTAAAACATAATGTGTTTACACCTAAAAATCCTTTGAGTATTTCCAGATTTCCCATTGCGGACTGATGGCGAAATCGGTATTCCAATCGGCCAAAGTCCATTTCCACACTTTCAATTTGGCACCAATGAGAGCCCTTAAGCCAAAATTGAGATTTGCATCAAATTTGCACGAGGGGTTGCCCTTAGCAGGCACGGTCATTTTGGCATTGGCGTTCAGTCCCAATCGAGGTCCGACAGCAATTTCCGGCCCAGCAAATCCGTAGAGCATGGCGTCTACCGAGAGATACACGCCTATGCCTGTATTAAGCTGGGCGTTGGCATTGATGGCGTTCATGGAAAATTTGTTTTCACTGGCTTTATAATCGCCGTAGGCGCCCCATTTTCCATTATACTTCACTCCTGCACTGAATTCATTCTCATACCTATAGGTGAAGCCCGTGTTTACACTGCCAGTCAGCGTGCCGTCAAACCTTAGAATCACACCGGAATTGAAAGAAACGGTCACAGGAATCACACCCACGAAGAACACGGCCGTATATGCGGGGAAATCCGCCAAACGCTTGGTGGCTTTGTCTTTGGGAATGGTATAAGATTTGGTGAACCCGATGTTTACCTCCGGCCTAAAGGCGAAACCGCCGTAAACACCCATATCAAACTCTTTCAGCTTCACCACCTTTTTCCTTTTGATGACCAATTTCGCATTCACGCGGGCCTCGAGGGGGATTTTCACGCCTATGCTCACATCTGCCTTGGAATCAAACTTGATATTGGCGTTGAGCGTGGTGCTACTATTGATGATGCTCCAATTGGCATCGGCGCTATCCAGACTTTCGGCCGTGGCAAATTGATATTCCTTCATCTCCTGCGCATTGGAGCGCACCAGATAGTTGGGCGAAGCCTCCTCATCTTCATCTAAGAGGAAAGCATCTTCATTATACCCGCGCGGGTCGGTATAAAGGATGACGGCAGGATGGACGGTATCGCCCTCCATATATCGGGCCGAGAGATCCTCCACGCCGTTTGCGCCGCCCGCCGCTGCGTTCGCCATATTATTTACGGCATCGTGGTTCACAAAAATGCGGGTATCGAGATAAATCTCCGTATCCTGCGGAATCACATCGGCCAGCGACGCACTCTTATCCAGAGTGAGGATATAGCGATCGCCTTCCACGCTCTCGGCCACAGCCCTGCGGATAAACGGCAGGCAACTGGCCTTTTGCCACACGGCCAAGGGGTGGCCGGAGAATGCATCGATGCCGAGCTTATCAACCAAGGCCTTACTAACGGAGATTTGGGCGGTGTCGGCGTCAAGAATGATTACGTCGTCATCATCAATGAAGTTCTGATAAGTGAGCGCGATGGCCGGCACTTCCTCCGTAGGCTCGTCTTCGGGACTTCCGCCCCCATCGTCATCAGAACATCCCACCATGATCATCATCATCATCAGCGGCATCACCGTCATCAAGCATGAGCGCAGAGCGCCCTTGAGAAAGTGGGCGTAGCCCCCCGATTTCAGGCCGAAATAAGTCTTAGTTTTTTTCATAGCGTAACTATTGTAGTATGTTTATTAGAGTTTAGATTCTGTTTTGATAGCAGCTCAAATAAATTTTGCTTGCAAAGGTACAATCATTTGTAGGTAGCAAGAAAGCAGTATCCACCTTGAAAATAGTCAATAACAGGAAATTTCCGCCTTAAAATCAGTCAAAGACACGAAATATCTCCCTAACTTTGCATTATCCAGACACTAAACACCAATCAAATGGCCATATTCCGATTATTATCCACGAAGGGGCGCACATTCATGCGGATTTACCGGTTTGCTCCCACCATTGTAGACCGCGAACGCTTGACAATGCTCCTATTCTGCTATTTGCCCATCATGCTATTGGGCGTAGTGGCAAATTTCCTCGGAATGACCCAGCCTTCGGCGCCATTCTTCAATTATACCCACACCCTTTGCCTCGCGGTGGCGGCAGTGGTGTTACTATTGTTTTGTCTACGGAAAATCAATATCGCGAAATGCCTGAGCGCATTCACCATCACCGGACAATCAATCCTGGGGGTAGAGATGATTTTCTGCGCACGACAAGCGGACGACTATTATAATTACCTCATCATCGCCAACACCGTCCTATTGGCGCTGAACACGATGGCTTCGCTCGCGGCATACCTCAAGAAAAACACCATATTTCTTGCGATAACCACCATCTGTATTTACATTGCATGCGCATTTATCGCCAACAGCGATATACTGAAGAGTTTTATTATCGTATTTGCAATAGCATTCCTCTTTGTATGCTTGGCAAACGTGATGGCAGCTACCACTACCCGACATTTGGAGGCCAGCAAAGACCAACTGGAAAAAGACAACAGTAAGCTGGCGCGGGACAAAGGCAAGCTGGAAAAAGACAACAGTAAGCTGGCGCGGGACAAAGGCAAGCTGGAGCAGGCCAACCGGAATTTCAGGCGCGAGGAACTGGAATTACTCCAAATTCTCCACCTTAGTAAAACCGAAGTAGTGGCATATCTGTCATTGGCTGCCAAGAAATATGATTTCGATGGCACAAGGGTACTTTTTGAGCGTCTGGATTCCAAATCGCGGCATAATCTTATCTCAAATGTAGAGGGATATATAAAGACGCGCGCCACCGACCTCGAAATCATCGAGCGAACATTCCCCCAGTTCACGCCATCGGAAAGGGAGATTTGCCGTTTAATCCTGCAGGGCAGGAAATTAAGCGAGATTTGCCTCACGCTTAACAAGAACGAATCGAATATCAACAGTCAGCGAGCAAATATGCGCCGCAAATTAGGCCTCCAGCCCAGCGACAACCTGCAAAAGCAACTGCAAGCCCGCATGGACGCCCAGAAAGGATAGATGTGGCGGGGAAATCAATCATATTGAGTAGTAGGGACATAGCCTGTAGGAGCGGTTTTGCGGGGTCCTAAAAATTTGAGGTACGAAATTTTTGGGTGGTTTATACCCGCCCGCAAGATAACACGGCTATTCTCTGTAATTCATCTTATTAACTGCATCTGTAATGTGGGGGCGGGAATAAAACCCGCCCCCACAGGCTAAGAGAATGCGCGTAACAGACTAAGACAATGCGTTGCGCGACCTATTTTCGCCCTCGTCCCGCGAAAAAAGGCCGCGCAAATTTCACTTCCAATCGTTTTGACTATCGTTAACAGTGCTGTAACAATAACT
>CAZQVW010000018.1:0-18047 GCA_964596865.1 uncultured Bacteroidaceae bacterium | reverse complement strand
GTGGACTACAACATAATTAAAAAGAAGTTGTCTCTCGGGCTCGACTATCATTTTTGCAAGGGCAACGGCGATGACGATGATGACAACCTCCACGCCATCGAGCTCTCCCTGAAATTCAAAAACATCTTTTTTAGACCGAAGAAATAGGCGGCCACCGCTATTTGGGCCGAAAAGTCAGACGGAAAGTCAGTGCTTAATATCACAAAGCACCGGCTTTCCGTCTTTTTTGTTGTTTGGACATCCGGAAATAGAGAATATAGGAGCTTTTTGACCCACGAAAATTTGTTTACACTCCTCATAATCAATTCTTAATCGGTTGCCAAACCAATTATACACGGCATTAGCAGCAGAAAGAGCGCGCTCATCGGCGTAACCCCCGACCGTAATCACAAAAAGTGCGAGAAAAATCCACTTCCAATCGTTTTGACTATCGTTAACAGTGCTGTAACAATAACTAAACAGTGCTGTAACAATAACTAAACAGTACTGTTTAGTTATTGTTACAGCACTGTGAACGCAAACTATCGCGCACTTTTTTCGCCGCAGGACGGGGAAAAATCGCGTTTTCAGACCATTTATGACTTTTATCAGGCGTTTTTTGACACAATTGCGGGCATTTGTGCGCGAAGAAGGTGGAAGAATTGTTTGAATTGGCGCGTATTGATTGACATGTAGGGGCTATTAGTAATAATGTATAGACATATATAATAATGTATAGGGCTATATATTTAATGTAAGTGGACATTCGCCCGTGGGCGGTGGTGCGATTTTAGGGTTATTTGGATTGATTGTGGGAAAAAAGCAGTAATTTTGCATTTTGTTATGGAAATATCTGCTCTTCCGATGATGATATTAAAGGGCCTGTTTATCGGCGTGATTTGTTCGGCGCCGTGCGGCCCCGTGGGCGTGCTCTGTATTCAGCGCGTGCTCAAGAAAGGATATATCTATGGGATAATGACCGGCATCGGGGCGGTGATTTCCGACACCATCTACGCCCTGCTGTCCGGATACGGCATGAGTTTTGTAACCGACTTTGTGAAAAACGAGAACAACAAGCTCATTATGCAATTGCTGGGCAGCGCACTGTTGTTGGTGTTCGGATTATTCATGCTGATGAACAAGCCCCACGACAATGGTATCAAGCTCACCAAAGATAAAGGCCTCACAAGAAACGCTCTTACGGCCTTTCTGCTCACATTTTCCAACCCGCTGATTATCCTGCTGTTCCTTGTCCTGTTTGCCCGCTTTGATTTTATCCAGCCCGATTATCCCATCAATACCATCGTGGGGTATGTGGCCATGATTGTGGGCGCAATGGCGTGGTGGCTGTTCCTTTCGTATGTAATCAACAAGATACGCAATACCTTTTCGCCCCGCTATATCCGCATACTCAATGTGGGGCTCGGTTGCGCCGTAATAGCCGCCGCAGTGGTGGGCTTTGTGTTTACCATCACCGGTTTACATTGGCGGCAACTCACGATGTAGGCCCGCAATAGGGGCAGGCGCCGCGATAGCGCAAGAATGAATACGTACAGAAAGATGAACGGAACAGACGACAAGCAGAAAGAGATAGACGTGCTGGGCATGTGGATGGTGGAAGACCTCATGCGCGCCCTCAATTTCGATATAAATAAGGTGGAACAGGCACTTGTGAAGCCGAATGCGACCTCAGAAGAACCCCAGACCGCCAGCAGGCAATGGTATGAGCGCGTCATCGCCATGATGAAGGCAGAAGGCATACAGCAAAAGGGGCATCTGAAAATATGTAAGGACGCCATCGAGCGCCTCACCGCCCGACACAAAGCCCTGCTCAAAGACCCTAAGAACAAGACCTACCGCGACCTATATTACGAGGCCCTGCCCGCGATTGTGGACTTCCGTTCGCGGCAGCAGTTGCCCGACAACACACCCTCAGAGCACCATTCGGAAATAGAAAGCTGGCTGGAAATGCTCTACGGCGTGAAACTATTGAAACTTCAGGGTCAGCCCATTTCCGAAGCCACCCAGCAGGCCGCCTCCATGGTGGGAAAACTCTATGATTTATTGAGAAATAAAGACGAAGAATGATGAAGATTTTAGTAACGGGTGCCAACGGACAACTTGGCACGGAAATTCGCAACCTCAGTGCGGAATATCCCGCGTGCGAATTTGTATTTACGGACGTTAAGGAGCTGGATATTACCGATGAAGAGGCAGTAACGCGGTTGGTGGACAAGGAAAAACCGCAGGTGCTCATCAACTGCGCCGCATTCACCGCCGTGGATAAGGCCGAGAGCAACCAAGACCTCTGCCGCAGGCTTAACGCCGAAGCGCCGGCCATCCTCGCCAAAGCCATCAACGCCGTGGGCGGCGAGATAATCCAAATCTCCACCGACTATGTCTTCTCCGGCGACGGCCATATCCCCTATACCGAGGATATGCCCACTGGCCCGCAGTCTGTCTACGGCCTCACCAAACTGGACGGCGAGATTGCCGTAAGAGAAGCCTGCCCCCGCTCCGTCATCATCCGCACGGCTTGGCTTTATTCGCCCTACGGCAACAACTACGTGCTCACGATGCTGCGCCTCGGCAAAGAAAGAGAGCGCCTCAACGTGGTATTCGACCAAGTGGGCACTCCCACCTACGCCCACGACCTCGCCCGCGCTGCGCTCACCATCGCCACGGCGAAAGAGAAGGTCTACGGCACATTCCATTTCAGCAACGAGGGCGTTATCTCGTGGTATGATTTCACAAAGGTCATCTTCCGTTTGGAGGGCATCACCTCCTGTCAGGTCAATCCCATCCATACGCGCGAATACCCCACACCCGCTCATCGCCCCGCCTACTCTGTCCTTGACAAGACAAAGATAAAAGAAGCCTACCACATCGAAATCCCCTATTGGATAGACTCACTGGAAGATTGCCTCAAGCGTCTGAAAAATTAGGAGGGCAAGCCGCAGCGCAAACTGCCCACAACATACTATTCTACCACTAAAAAATCACCACTTCCCCACTATGGACGAAATCTCCCGCCGCCGCACCTTTGCCATCATCTCACATCCTGATGCGGGCAAGACCACGCTCACCGAAAAGCTCCTGCTTTTTGGCGGGCAAATACAGGTGGCCGGCGCTGTGAAGAACAATAAAATACGCAAGACGGCCACCTCCGACTGGATGGACATCGAGAAGCAACGCGGTATCTCCGTTACCACCAGCGTGATGGAGTTTGACTACAAAGACTACAAGGTGAACATCCTTGACACCCCCGGCCACCAGGATTTCGCCGAGGACACTTTCCGCACTCTCACCGCCGTGGACAGCGTAATCATCGTAATCGACGGCGCCAAGGGCGTGGAGGCCCAAACGCGCAAGTTGATGAGCGTTTGCCGCATGCGAAAAACGCCCGTCATCATCTTTATCAACAAAATGGACAGGGAAGGCCAAGATCCTTTCGACCTCCTCGATGAATTGGAGAAGGAACTCCAAATCAGTGTCCGCCCCCTGTCGTGGCCTATCAATCAGGGCGCGAAATTCAAGGGTGTCTATAATATCTATGAGCACAATCTCAACCTGTTTACGCCAGACAAACAGAAAGTTACCGAAAAAGTGGAAGTAGACATAGCCTCCGCCGACCTCGAAGCCCACGTGGGCGAACGCGATGCCGCCAAATTGCGCGAAGATTTGGAGCTCATCGATGGCGTCTACCCCACTTTTGAGACAGAGAGCTATCTGCGCGGCGATGTGGCGCCGGTATTCTTCGGTTCGGCGCTCAATAATTTCGGTGTGCAGGAACTATTGGATTGCTTTGTGGAGATTGCCCCATCGCCACGCCCTGTGATGGCGATAGAAAGGGAGGTGAAGCCGGAGGAAAAGAAGTTCACCGGATTTGTCTTCAAGATTACAGCAAATATCGACCCCAACCACCGCTCTTGCATCGCGTTTTGCAAGGTTTGTAGCGGTAAATTCCAAAGGAATACCCCTTATCTATTGGTGCGCACCGGCAAGACACTGCGCTTCTCCTCGCCCACCCAGTTTATGGCGCAGCGAAAAAGCACTATCGACGAGGCTTGGCCGGGCGACATCGTGGGATTGCCGGACAACGAGACCTTTAAGATTGGCGACACCCTCACCGAGGGCGAACAGCTCCACTTTAAGGGATTGCCCAGCTTCTCGCCAGAACTGTTTAAGTACATCGAGAACGACGACCCCATGAAATCCAAACAATTCAACAAGGGCATCACCCAACTCATGGACGAGGGCGTGGCTCAGATGTTTGTAAACCAATTTAATGGACGCAGGATTATCGGCACGGTGGGCCAATTGCAATTCGAGGTAATCCAATATCGCTTGGAGCACGAGTATAACGCCAAATGCCGCTGGGAGCCCCTGCATCTTTACAAGGCTTGCTGGATAGAGAGCGATGACGCCGAGGAATTGGAGCATTTCAAGCGCCGCAAATACCAGTATATGGCGCAGGATCGCGATGGCAGAGACGTCTTTCTGGCAGATAGCGGTTATGTGCTCCAAATGGCGCAGCAGGATTTCAAGCATATCCGCTTCCATTTCACAAACGATTTCTAAACCGGCCGCAAAATAGGGAGTAACCGCCCCGTCCTCCCAATCACCCCCCATTATCCGTTCCATTATGCGCGAACACAATTTCCCTTTTCAGCCCGATGATATGAAAGAGGCCGTGCTCACCCTGAAGCAGGGCGGCGTAATCCTCTACCCCACCGACACCGTGTGGGGTCTCGGCTGCGATGCCACCAACGCGGAGGCTGTGGCGCGCATCTACGCCATCAAGCGGCGGGCGGAAAACAAGGCGATGATCGTTTTGGCCAACACCGATGGCATGATCAACCAATATGTGGAGGGCGCACCCGATGTGGCGTGGGATCTTATCGAGATGGCCACACGCCCCACCACCGTCATTTTCAGTCATGGCCGCAATCTGGCGCCCAATCTGCTGGGCGAAGACGGCAGCATCGCATTCAGATTGACCCGTGAGGACTATTCCGCCCAACTTTGCTTTCATCTTAGGCGCCCCATCGTCTCAACGTCGGCAAATATCAGCGGGCAGCCCTCGCCGCGCTTCTTCCGCGAAATCAGCAACGAGATAAAGCAGAGCGTAGACTACATTGCGCGCTATCGTCGCGCCGACACCACTCCCGCGCGCCCCTCCACCATCATCAGTCTCGGTGCGGGAGGCGAAGTAAAAGTCATTAGGAAATAATAAGATGAAGGCAATAGTCAATAACAGCCTCCAATGGATTCAAAACCACCTCACCCGCAAGCAACTCATCATGCTTATGAGTTTTATTGTGGGGGTTTTGACAGCCGTGGCCGCATTGGTATTGAAAAACCTGATAGAATTGATCCACGCCCTGCTTTTGCATAGCATTAGCGTTACACAGGCTTATTGGCTATTCCTCATCTATCCCGCCATCGGCGTATTGCTCAGCGCCCTGTTCATCAAATACATAGTTAGGGACAACATCGGGCACGGCGTTACCAAAATCCTCTACGCCATATCGCAGAAAAAAGCGCGCATCAAGCCCCACAACTGCTGGACATCGGTAGTGGCCAGTAGTATCACCATAGGATTTGGTGGATCGGTGGGCGCCGAATCACCCGCCGTGCTCACCGGTTCGGCTATTGGCTCGGCCGTGGGCACTGCCTTCCGCGTAGACCAAAAAACACTGATGCTACTTTTGGGATGCGGCGCGGCAGGAGCCATCTCCGGCATCTTCAAAGCTCCGTTTGCGGGATTATTGTTTACGATGGAGGTGTTGATGCTGGATTTGACGATGGCGCATTTGGTGCCGTTGTTGGTTTCGTGCGTAACAGCCTCGATAATCACCTACGCTATCAGTGGATTTGATTCTATGTTCACCTGCCGCCACGTAGATTTGTTTCATATAAGATACGTGGTGCCGATAATCGCGTTGGGCATCTGTTGCGGCCTTATTTCTCTGTACTTCACGCTGGTTACTAACGCGATAGAAAATTTCTTCAGCCGCTTTAAGGGACTTTTTTCCAAGTGGCTGATGGGCGGCATCGTGCTAAGCATCCTCGTCTACCTATTCCCCGCCCTCTACGGCGAAGGATACAATACCATCAACACCTTATTAAACGGCAATCCCACAGACCTCATCACCTACTCCCCCTTTAATCGGCAGGGTGGACTGCTAACCATGCTAATCTGCGTGATAGCCTTTAAGGTGGTGGCTTCCACCGTTACTACCAGCGCGGGAGGCTGCGGCGGACTGTTTGCGCCCTCGCTATTTTTGGGGTGCGTAACGGGATTTGTCTTTGGAATGCTGTGGAATCAGTGGGGATTCGTCTCTCCTATCCCGCCCACATTCTGTTGTCTGCTGGGCATGGCCGCAGTGATGGCCGCAGTGATGCACGCTCCCCTGACCAGTATCTTCCTTATCGCCGAGATTACGGCTGGCTACGATATGCTGGTGCCGCTAATGCTGGTAACGGTGATTTCTTACCTCACAATCAATATTTTTGAGCGCCACAGTATCTATTCCATGCGCCTTGCCAAAAAAGGACAGCTCGTTACCCACCATACCGACCACGCTATCCTCACTTTGATGACCCTTAATTCCGTCATCGACCGCTATTGTATGCGCATAGCGCCGGATATGACGCTTGGCAACTTGGTGAACCTCATCGCAAAGGAGAAAGAAGACGTATTCCCTGTGGTGGACGGCGCCGACAACCTGCGCGGAATCATCAACATCCGCAATATCCGCAAGATTCTGTTCCGCCAGGAATTGTATAACGTGTTTACTGCTGAACAACTGATGCAACCAGCGCCGGCAATCCTCAATATCAATTCCCGCATGACCTATGTGATGGACATATTCTCGAAATCCAAAGCCGATGTCCTGCCCGTAGTGGACGAGGCCTCGCATTTTGTGGGCCTTATCCACAAGACCGCCCTCTTTGAGGCCTATCGCCAGACATTAGTGGATTTCTCCGACGAATAAAAGCCGCCAATCATAAGGAAAAAGGTTGTTATCGCCTTATAAAAGGCCGGCACCTACAAGGATAAGGCCGACATTCATCAGCCAAAGGCCAATACTCACAAGACAATGGACAAGAAAGATTTGCGAATAGTATATCTGGGCACGCCCGAATTTGCAGTGGAGCCCCTGCGCCGCTTGGTGGAGGGCGGATACAACGTGGTGGGCGTCATCACCGCGCCGGATAAACCCGTAGGGCGCCACCAGAAACTGCAAGCCCCCGCTGTAAAGCAGTACGCAGAGAGTGTGGGACTGCCTATTTTGCAGCCAATAAAACTGAAAGACGATACTTTCCTTCGTGAACTGGCCTCCCTAAATGCCGACCTCCAGATTGTGGTGGCTTTCCGCATGTTGCCCGAGCAGGTATGGGCGATGCCGCGATTGGGGACCTTCAATATCCACGCGTCTTTACTGCCGCAATATCGCGGAGCAGCGCCAATCAACTGGGCCATCATCAATGGCGACACCCAGACGGGCCTCACAGCCTTCTTCCTGCGCCACGACATCGACACGGGCGACATCATCGCGCAGGTGAAGACGCCCATCTCGCCCGATTGTACCTTTGGCCAGCTCCACGACATTCTGATGCATCTTAGCGGCGACCTCACCCTTGAGGTGGTGGGCCAAATCCTTAACGGCACAGTCCACACCACGCCACAATCCCAAGTACAGCAAGCCGAGCCCCTGCGCCCCGCACCGAAAATCTTTAAGGAGACGTGCCGGATAGACATCAGTAAACCGCTGGGCGATGCATATAATTTTGTACGCGGGCTCAGTCCCGCCCCAGGCGCTTGGACAGAGCTCCATAGCGGTGATGCCGTGCAAGAACTGAAAGTCTTTAGTGCGGAAAAAATAGAGAGCGTTCACAATTTGCCCGCCGGCACGATTGTTTCAGACAACCGCCGCCAACTTGACATCGCCTTTAGCGGCGGTTTTCTCCGCATCACGGAGCTCCAGCTCGCCGGCAAGAAGCGTATGCCCGTCAGCGCCTTCCTCAACGGCTATAAATTCCACGGCGGCGAGCGCATCGGGTAATCATTCCCCGCACAGTATTCATCGCCATCGCCCGCTCTATCACCCATTTATAAATCCCAAACACCATGTCCGGCATCTACACCATCGGTTTGCTCATCGTGAGCAACATCTTTATGACATTAGCGTGGTATGGCCACCTGCGCCTGCAACAGACGGGCCGCATATCCCACTGGCCTCTGATAGCCGTCATCCTCTTTTCGTGGGCAATCGCCCTTTTTGAGTACATGTGCCAAGTGCCCGCCAATAGAATTGGCTTTAGGGGCAACGGAGGCCCCTTTTCACTGGTGCAACTCAAGGTGATTCAGGAAGCCATCTCGCTCACGGTCTTCACCGTGGTGGCCACAATGATGTTTCGCGGCGAGAGCCTGCATTGGAACCACCTCGTTTCCTTCTTCTTCATCATGCTGGCCGTCTTCTTCGCATTTCTGAAGTGAGCATTCAAAAAATCCGCCCATTTTTAGCCCCCGGAATAAAGAAAAATTTAGTAAAAAGGCTCTTCCACCACTAAATTCTCAATTTTTTCGCCCCGGAATTTGGTTTTTTCAAAGAAAAGCGTTTTCTTTGCATAACAAATTCAAACTTGTTCAACCTCTTAAACCCTATTGCCTATCGAAATGACATTACTCTGAACAGAAATTATAGAAGTAATGACAAATCTTAAAGCTATGAGCGACGACCACTTAGTGGAGCTCTATGCCAATGGTAATAATTTGGCCTTCGATGTACTGTTGAACAGGTATCAGTCGAAGCTCTATTCCTATATCTACTATATCGTGAGAGACGAGGACGTGGCCAACGACATCTTTCAGGACACGTTTTTGAAAGCCATCCTGCGCATACAGGCCGGTTCGTATCAGAGTGCCGGCAAGTTTCAGGCGTGGCTCACCCGCATTGCCCATAATCTGGTGATGGACCATTTCCGCGACAAAGAGCAGGAGAACACCGTGTCAAACGATGAGGTGGACTACGACCTTCTCGGCACCGCACGCCTTTTTGAGCTGAATAAAGAGGACGAGATGCTAATCTCACAGTCGCTTAAAGACGCCAAGGCCGTAATGGAAATGCTGCCCGAACCGCAAGCCACCGTAGTGAAGATGCGGTTCTATGAAAATCTGTCATTCAAAGAGATAGCCGACAAACTGAATATCAGTATCAATACTGCCCTCGGCCGTATGCGCTACGCCGTCATCAATATGCGCGCCATCGCCCACGACCGCGGCATCGCTTTCTACGCAGAGTAATCCCACCTCACAATATTTACAGCGACACTTTTGCCTAATAATAAAAATATAGGGAGAAAAACATAATATTCAGTCGTTTGGGGCGTTATTCTTATAAACAACGCAACCTAAACGCCTATGAATGAATCTCTACTCCCAAACCTTTCGCCACGCGTAGACACGATAGTGCTGATTCGCGCCGTTGCCCGCATGATGCAACGCTCCGCCGCCACTACAACCAACATCGCAAAGGCGTAACCCACAATCTTTTGGCCAATCGGCCACGATTCTTTTCACACAATCAATCACACACTAATTCACATTGACGCGCATCGCCCCACACGGGCGGTGCGTTTTTTTATGCCCGTGGGGAAAGCAGGTTGCTATGCAATAATGCCTCGCGTTTTAGCGTGCAGGACATTGCCGGTCGGTTCAACAGATATAAATTGCGTGCCAAAATCATTTTTCGCCCCCTTCTTCCGATTTTTTCCCGCGATAGTTTGCGTTCACAGTGCTGTAACAATAACTAAACAGTACTGTAACAATAACTAAACAGTACTGTAACATTATCTAAACAGTACTGTTAACGATAGTCAAAACGATTGGAAGTGGCCGCAAAAGGCCACAAAATCATGACACGGCGGGGAAATTTCAATCGAAGTGGACTATTGCGGGAGGCCGCTCGGCGCGAGTATAAAGCGTGGCGGTAATCTGGAGCAAGATTGAGAATTGCACAATACATATTGGCCACATTAGGGAGGCGAAAGCGCGGTGTTTTGGCTTAATAAGTATCGGCGAGGGCGGGAAATGAGTAATTTTGCAACCCTTATGAAAAATAGCAGTACTTCAAACCAAATAGATATGCTCAACGGCCCACTGCTGGGCAAGATACTGAAGTTCGCCATGCCGTTTGCCCTTAGTAGCGTGCTTCAGCAGTTGTTTAACTCGGTAGATATAGCCGTGGTGGGGCGTTTTGCCAGTTCGGAGGCCCTGGCTGCGGTGGGCGCGAACACGTTTGTGATTAATCTGATGATTAATCTGTTTGTGGGCGTATCGATAGGCGCCAATGTGGTGATTGCCAACAGGATTGGGCGCAAGGACGAGGAGGGAGTGAAGCATGCGGTGAGCACAACCACGGCGCTCTCGCTAATCAGTGGCGCGTTGCTCACAGTGATTGGCCTATTGGTGGCTCGCCCGATATTGGAGGCCATGGGCACACCGGATAATGTCCTCAAGGATGCGGTGCTATATCTGCGCATCATAATGGCAGGCTCACTATTCTTTATGATATATAATTTCGGCGCCGCCATCTTAAGGAGCAAGGGCGACACCAAGCGGCCGCTATACATCCTTATTGCGGCGGGCATCATCAATACGATATTGAATCTGGTGTTTGTGATTTGCTTTAAGATGTCGGTGGCGGGCGTGGCCATCGCCACGGATATAAGCAACGCTTTCAGTGCGGTGATGGTAATCATTCTACTGGTAAGAGAACCGGAGCCTTTCCGCGTTCATCTCAAGCATCTGAACCTGTGGCACCACGAGATGAAGCGCATCCTTCAGATTGGGGTGCCGGCAGGATTGCAGGGCTTGGTGTTCTCGTTCAGCAACATCTTTGTGCAGATGGGCATCAACGGATTTGGCGCAGCGGCCATTGCGGGCGCATCGGTGTCCCAGACGTTTGATTCCTATTGCTATTTCCTCATCTCCGCTTTCTGCGGCGCAGCGATGACTTTCACCGGTCAAAACTACGGTGCCGGCAAAATAGACCGATGCAAGAAGATTTTTTGGATTTGTTTGGGCGCCGGAGCACTTAGTTGCTTGATAGCCAACCTTATGTTCATCGTTGGCGCAGATTTTTTAATGAGGATATTCTCCCACGACGCGGAAGTGATTGCCTACGGCAAAACCAGAATCTACATCGTGCTTACATTCCAGTGCATCAGCGCAGGCTATGAAATTCCGGCCTCGGCTATGAGGGGGCTGGGCCACTCGTTGGAACCTGCCCTGCTGGTGGTATTGGGCACGTGCGTATTCCGATTGCTTTGGCTCTTTATCGTAATGCCGGTGTTCCCGGGTTACGACCACCTGATGCTTATCTACCCCATTTCGTGGGCGCTCACGGCCACCATCGTCAGCATCGCCTACGCTCGCACCTCCAAAAAGGCCTACGCCTTCCTGCAGGGATAGTGCCCTCTCCCTCATTGTCGCCTCATGCAGGGGACGGCAACCTATCAGCACTTCTTCACGCATTTTTGTCCAACTATATGCGGAAAGCAGGAGGGAATAAGCAACTCATAGGAGGGAATAAGCAACTCACAGGAGGGAATAAGCAACTCATAGGAGGGAATAAGCAACTCATAGTGCGACATAATCAGTCCGCCACACACTATCCGCTTGCGATAATGCGCAGTTATTACAAAAAATGCCCCGTGTAGCCATAAAAACTACACGGGGCATTAATTTTTCTTCGCCGTTTGGCGAAACTATAAGGTTATTTCTTTGAGAAAGACAGATATTTGTCAAGAAGTTTACCCAACTTGGTAAAGTGCTTACGCTCATGATCATGATCATCTTCGTAACCATAGCCATAACCATAGCCGTAGCCGTAGCCATAACCGTATCCGTAGCCATAACCATAGCCGGTGGTATCATGAATATCGCTGTCATTAACAACAATGCGCATATTGGTGAACTTGCCCTCGGCAAAGGATTTCTCCACCTCGGGCAGGAAGCGACGATCCTCCACACCCACACGGATAACATACAGCGTAATATCTGCCATGCGATTGACAATGGCGGCATCGGCCACAGAAAAGGCCGGCGTACAGTCAATCACCACGTACTGGTAACCATACTGCTTGCGCAGGACATCCACCAGTTCATCAAAGCGCTTGCTCATAAGAATCTCGGCGGGGTTAGGCGGGCGCACACCGGCAGGAATAATATCCAAACCGTCGCCAACGTCCTTCACGATGATGTCGTCTATCTCACACTGGCCAACCAAATAAGACGTGAGGCCATATTTGGAGCGGTGGTTGCCAAGAATGTCGCTGACGGTGTTCTTGCGAATATCAGAATCGATGAGCACCGTCTTGGCGCCGCCGATAGAAAGAATGCTGGAGAGGTTGCGCGACACAAAACTTTTGCCTTGCGATGGCGTGGAGCTCGTTATGCAAACCACGCCCTCCTTCAGCAGCATATTCAGGTTGTAACGCAACACATAGAAAGCATCAAAAATAGTCTTACCGTTATCCCTGCGCGAAAGGAACTTCTTATCGTTGTTTTCATCGTTCCAACGCGGAATATCACTGATGATAGGCACGGTGAGGGCGTCCTCAATGTCCTTGCGACCGCGAACGGACTTGTTCAGCGTGATCAACATCCAGAAGATAAAGGCAGGAATGGCCAAGCCCACTACTCCAGCGACAAGCATATTGCGCTTGGTGTGCGGCGAGATGGGATTCGGCCCGCCATAGGGGTATTCCACAATACGCACGTTGGCCTCGTTGATGGCAAGCTGGAGGGCAGTCTCCTCACGCTTGTTGAGAAGATAAGTATAGAGGGCCTCCATAATCTTTTGCTGGCGCGTAATGTCGAGCGTGCGGATTTCAGACTGTGGCGCATCGTTCATCTTCGAGCGGAGCTGGTCGTCCGACATGCGCGCCTTGGCCACCTGGATTCGGATGGAGCTAACATACGAATCTATCGCGGCACAAATCGTTGTGCGCATGGCCTCCAATTCGCGATCGCGCTTCTGAATTTCATTCGATGTGGGCGACGAGTTTTGCGCAAGGTTATTACGCTCAATCATCAGGGCATTATACTGCGTAATCTGGTTCTCCATATTGGCATTGCCCAGAGCGCCGAGCACGGGAATGAGCTTTTGCGCGTTGGCGTGGTCTACAATGAAATCCCTCAGTGTAGAAACCACGGAGAGGCGGGTCTCCAATTCCAAAAGCTTCTGATTAGATGTGGAGCTCTCCTCCAAATAATTGTTTACATTGAGATTAAAATCCAAAAGGTTGCTCTGCTGCTTAAAACTAACGAGATCGCGCTCCACACTGCTTAGTTGAGCGCCGGTAAGTTTGATTCTATCGTCCAAGAACTTGGCAGTATTGCGAGCCACGGTGTTTTTAGAATCCACGATGTCGGCCTTATAGACGTCGAGCAGGGTGCTGAGGATAGCATTGGCGCGTTTGGGATTTTGGTCTAAGCAAGTAATGGTGATAAGGTCGGCATCCTTGCTGTTTTCGCTGGCGCCCAAACAGCCGCGAAAGGCCGTAATTGCCTTATCTAAGCTAAGACGCGTAACATAGATGGTTTTATTTCTATAAGCCTTGCGCTTATAGTACTTTGTCTTCTCAAATACCATGATTCCTCCGGGCGTTTTCATAGGTTCGCCGTAGGAAACGGTCTTTGTGAAACCGGTGGATTTGCCTTTGAAGCGGAATTTCGTGATTTTAATCTTGTCGCCGTCAATCTCCGCGTTGAAAGAGACCGTCCCCTTGAAAGGCTCCAAGAAATTAGCGGTGAAAGGTCGGTCTTCAAAGAGGGCGATAGGAGTAAAGTGGCGCTTCATGGAATAAACGACCTGAAGATTGAGCTTCTCCACCACTGTTTTCATCAGTTTTCTGGAGGTAAGCACAAAAATCTCGTCCTTGAGATTGCCATTAGCCTGAAGGCTCATCACATCTTGGAAATTCTGCATACGGCGCGAGCGCTGACCGGAGCTAGAACCGTCATCCGCATTAATAAGGATGGTGGCGCTCTGGCTATAGACGCGGGGCTGGCGGCGAGTGTAGAGATAGGCCAGGCCTGCGCACACAATCACGCTCAAAACAAACCATTTCCAATTCTTTCGCACCACCGACAGGCAGGACAGCGCGATATTAAGCCATTGGGTGTTGTCTTCCTCTTGAGGATTGAGGTTCTTATCTTTTTCTTGAATGTCAGCCATAGCGTTTTAGCGGGTTAAAGCGATTATCAACGAGACTACAGAGGCCACCATGCTCACCAGAGTGCCGGTAACGGTGAGGTAAGTGTAGGACGTGCTACCTTTAACCTTTACCGACTTGTTGCTCTCCACGTAGACGAGGTCGTTTTGCTGCATATAATAGGCAGGCGAATTAAAAACGGACTCGGGGTTGGTGAGATCCACCTTATAAGTAACGCGTTTGCCCTCGTCTTCTCTCACCACCATCACGTTTGTGCGGATAGCGGAGGCGTTGAGGTCTCCAGCGCGGCCGATAGCCTCCAAAAGTGTGAGGCGCTGACCGGTATAGCTCTGTGTGCCCGGGTTTTTAACATCGCCCAGAACGGTAACCTTGAAACTCATGATTTTTGCGCTCACCTGCACATCGTGAACATCCTCTTGCAATTGTTTTTGGATGTTGGAAGCGAGCTGATCCACCGTCAGTCCGGCGGCTTTCACCTTACCGATAACGGGGAAATTGATTGTGCCGTCTTGATAGACGTAGAAATAGCAGACGCCGCTCTGCGTCATCGCCTGCGAGGTGTTGGCTCCGCCGGCGGAGTTGCCGGTGCCCACCAAAAGACTGTTATTAAATTGGGCTATAAGCTCCTGGTCTCGGGAAGTGAGGGTGATAGCCAATTGATCGTCCTTTTGGATAAGGAGTTGGAAGTCTTTATCTATCGCCACAGGGTGGGCATAGATAGAATCAGCGCCTTGGAGATAAATCATCTCCTTATTGTTCACGCAGGATGTGGTGAACATTGTGGCCACAAGCGCGAGGGCGAACAGGATTTTCTTCATTATAATAATATGTTTTCTGTCTGTGTATTAGTAATATACATTGAGAGTGATTTTATGGGCAAGACTTGCAAGAAACCGCGGCCTACGCGCCAGCGACTACCTTTTTGGGCAAACTAACCCACTACTTGAAGTTGCAAAGTTAAGAAGATTTTTAATATTATTAGCTACGCATTGGCAAAAAGTGGCTTTTTACCTAAAAAATTAATGACTAAATAAAACAAAAATGGCGCCTACTTTGCGCCAATACACAGACAGAAATACTACTACCCACCGAAAGGGGGTAGAGAAAAAAGGTGTTATAACATTTCCGCCCCTATCCTGCCGGATTATTAGGCATTGGCAGCGAGGCTGTCAGGGCGCGCCACAGGTTGTCGTCGGGAAAGGGAGCACATACATCTATCTGGGCATGGGAAACGGGGTGCTCAAACTGTATCCGCCACGCATGGAGCGAGATAGACCCATCGGGGTTGGAGCGCTTGGCGCCATATTTCAAGTCGCCCTTGATGGGGCATCCGATAGCGGCCAACTGGCATCGTATTTGGTGGTGGCGACCCGTGAGAAGGCGCACCTGCAGGAGGTTATACCTCTCAGAAGAGGCCACGACCTTGTATTCCAGTCGAGCCAACTTGCTATTCGGCTTCTCCACGGGCGAAGAAAACGATTTGTTCATCCGCTCATTGCGTGTGAGCCACGTCTCCAGAAGGCCCTCCTCCTGTTTGGGTCTATTTGCGGTGATGGCGAGATAGGTTTTGTGGACATTGCCCTCGGCAAACAGTTTGTTCATACGCGCCAACGCCTTGGACGTGCGCGCAAACACCACCACACCGCTCACGGGGCGGTCTAATCGGTGGACAACGCCCAGGAAAACATCGCCGGGCTTATGGTATTTTTCTTTGATATAGGCTTTTACGGTGTCAGAGAGCGGGCGGTCGCCGGTCTTATCGCCCTGCACGATTTCGCCCGCGGCCTTCGACACAATAATGATGTGATTGTCTTCGTAGAGAACCTGCATAGCGATTGGAGCTATCAGAGCTATTAGAGCTATTGGAACTCGTTATTAATCAAACAGCTCCAATAGCTCCAACGTACTCCAATTCTACATGTTCATACCGCCGTCTACCTGGATCACCTGACCGCTAACATACGACGAGAGGTCGCTGGCGAGGTAGAGGGCAGTGTTGGCGATGTCCTCCACAGTACCACCGCGGCGCAAAGGAATCTTATTAACCCACTCCTTGCGGATGTCAGCGGGCAGAGCAGCGGTCATAGCTGTCTCGATAAAGCCAGGGGCGATGGCGTTGGCGCGGATGCCGCGAGAGCCCATCTCCTGTGCGATACTCTTGGCCAAAGCAATCAGTCCGGCCTTGGACGCAGCATAGTTGCACTGGCCCGCATTGCCGTGCACGCCCACCACCGAGGCCATATTGATGATACTACCGCTCTTTTGGCGCATCATAATTGGGGTAACGGCGTGGATGAAATTAAAGGCCGACTTCAGATTCACAGCAATCACGGCGTCCCACTCGAGCTCGGTCATACGGAGCATCAGCGAATCCTTTGTGATACCGGCATTGTTCACCAGAATATCGATACTGCCGAAATCGTCTTTCACTTTGTTCACCACTTCGGCCGTCTCCTCAAATTCGGCCGCATTAGAGGCGTAGCCCACGCATTTCACACCCAGAGCGGCAATCTCCTGCTCGGTGGCCTTACCGTTTTCATCTATCTTGATGTCGGTGAAAGCGATGTTTGCGCCCTCTTGGGCGAACTTCAAGGCGATGGCCTTGCCGATTCCGCGCGCAGCACCGGTGATGAGCGCGGTCTTTCCTGTTAATAATGCCATAATGATTGTATTTTTAGATTAGCGATTATATTTGTGATTATTAATTGCCATGAAGGGAAATCGGCTCCGCCCCCGCATACTGGGAAACGCCCTTTTTCTCCACACGGCAAAGTTACTAATAATTTCTGTCATTCACGCCCAGCAAGCGCTTCACCATATTAATAACCAGCGGGCGGCTCCCTGCCAGTGTCATACCGTTGCCAAGACGCCCATATAAATAAGGTACTTCCAATCCCTTGATACAATAATGGATTATGTCGGCCACCAAGTCCACGCTCTCCACATGGAATTGCCCTTTGTCGCATCCGTCCTGTATCACGCGGCGATAAAGTTCCAGTTCATCGTGGTCGAAGCCTTTTCTCACCTTCTCCACCATCCAGATGTTGCGGAAAAATTCAGCGCGCAGGTTACCGTTTCTCACCACGGCCTCTTTAATCATGTCCAAATGGGTGTAGATGAGGGTGGCAACCTTCAGTTCGGGGTCCATATCGCGCGCAGCCACCTCGTCCAACTTCTCCGACAAGCGGTCTATCTCGGTAGAGATGACAGCGGAGTACACTTCCTCCTTATTGGCGAAATAAGCGTAGAGCGTGCGCCGCCCTTTGCCGGAGGCCTTGGCAATATCGTTCATTGTGGTGCCGTTCAATCCCTTTTGGGCGAACAGACGGCGCGCCACATCAATCAACAAACTTTTTGTTCTGGCAGTAGACATTTTTCTTGCTCTTATGGTGCGTATAAGCAGAGGTATACAAAGTATGAGTAGACAAATAAAAGGGGCAAATGATTATATATAATGTACGCGCAATCATATATAATAAGCGAGTAACCATATCTATTCAGCAAACCGCCCTGTCCGGCAGATTGATGCACCCATCTTTTTGCACACTCATCGTTGCGTGTGCAAAATTACACCTTTCATTCTACATATACGCTTTCTCACTGCAAATAATTGCTAAAAGGGAAGATATTTTCGCTACAGAATTTCATCTCGTTGCCCCTTCTCCCGATTTTATCAGCATCTGAACTTAGTTTATCGGCATCTAAACAGATTTTATCAGCAGTTGAACTGAGTTTATCAGCATCTGCGGCGGAAAAGTGTCGCGATAGTTTGCGTTCACAGTGCTGTAACAATAACTAAACAGTACTGTTTAGATAAT
>CAZQVW010000017.1:0-18289 GCA_964596865.1 uncultured Bacteroidaceae bacterium | reverse complement strand
TGTTCCGCCCCTACCGCCTTAACCTACTGCTTATTAAAATGGTTAAAGCGTAGTGTGGCGATATTTCGCAAGTTTTAATTTTTACCAGACGCCTACAATAAAATTTTTCTGACAAACAAATCAATTCCTTTTCCATCAATTTAATAAAGGTTTACGCCCTAATCATGCGCCAAGAGGCGAATAAGGAAACGGCGGCGCAAAGAAAAGCGGCGGCATAGCGCACAAACATTGTTGAAGGCAGGAAAATCACGCACGCCATGCCCAACAAAAGAATTGATAGTTGTAAGAATACTGCCGTAATTGACTGCCGATTTAGGCCAACACCATAACAGCGGCGATAGATAATGAAAATTATCGCCAGTTCCAATAGATTACTGATAGTTAGACCTATGCCGCAGCCTGTCAGTCCGAAGGAGGAATATCCACCGATGACACAAACGGCCAACAAAAGAGCAGAGACACTCTCCATGCCGAGATACATCTTGGAATCACCCTTTGCCAACGATGTATAGGCCACCGGCGTGAGCACCGCCTTGGAGAAAACATAAAACGTGGCGCACATCACCATCGGGATGATTTCGCGATATTTATCTGTGTAGAGCAAAGAAACTATGAAAGGGAGGAAAAGATTAAAAAGGATGAGACACGGCACCACAATCAAGACACACACCATCACCTGCCTATTGATTGCCACATTCATTTGGGGACGGTTGCCACTTAATCCGGAAAGGCGCGGATAATAGTCGGCATCCATGGCCGAAAAGACAAAGCGGGTATATGTAACGGTGAGCGCGAAGCCCGCGCCATAGAGCCCTACGTCCTCGATAGAGCCGTTATTGGAAATAAACGTGCGAATAAGCATCTCCACAAGGGCGGCCACCACTGCGGCCAGAATAAATGCCACGCTCAATCGGATAAGGCCAGTGCCCTTGCGGAGCACGCTCCAGCTAAACGGGGCCACACGATAGGGATAAGCCTTAAGAGTACACCTAAGAGAGAGCAGTGTTACGCACAGTGCGCTCAAATCCAATGATACCACGATGCCCCTTAAACTCCACAACCAATAACTGGCCACGCTCACCACCAATGTAAACAGCGACCCCGCCACCGACGCCTTCGCCAACGGCGAGAGACGGCGCGTGGCCTTGAGAATGGCCACCTCGGTGCCGTTTACGCTCACCAACAGAAGCATTGGCGAGAGAAAGAGGTAACTGCGAGTAAACTGTGAGCCGCCCAGCGTGATTTGGCTCAACAGCGGACTGCCCACTATCACCAATAGCGTGGCCACGAGGCCAGTGAGCACGCTCCATGAGCGTATCACCCTGATGGCCTCCACAATTTGGGGCGACCCATCGCCGTGGCGCTCGTATAATAACGACAATCGCCTCACCACCGCCACGGGAATCACCAGTGTGGTGGCCGTGGAGATGAGCGTAACGGTGTTGGAAAAGAGGTCGGTGAGGCCTTGGCCGTAACGATCGATTAAAATCGCGGCTGCCTTGTTTCTTAATACCGACGCCAACATCGTTACCACCTGTATGGAGCCAAAAATGCCGGTGTATTTCAGGATATGCCTGTATGGAGAGTTGATGACCAATTCTTTTGGGATTGTTATTGAAGATAAAACGGAGAAAAGAAACATTTATTTTGCAAAAGGAATAAGTAAATAGGCATAAAAACAGATAGGTTTGGCGGAATTTCAGTAATTTTGCATCAAAATGGGCACAAACGGCAAGATTGCCTTATATATAAATAAGGTATAGCACACGGAAATCTATCCTATTACGCCCAAAAATGGGGACTCCCCACTCATAGACCTCGATGACAACCACTAAAAACCAGAATCCTCAACCAGACCTCGTGATAATGGGCATCGACCCTGGCACAAACGTGCTGGGCTACAGCATCCTGCGCGTCATCAACGGAAAGAAGATGAATATCGAGGCCATGGGGGTGATTGATTTGAGGCATTGCCCCGATGTCTACTTAAAATTAGGGCGTATCCACCAGAATATCATCCGCCTAATCGACACATTCCACCCCGACGAGATGGCTATCGAAAGCCCGTTCTTGGGGAAAAACATACAGAGCGCCATCCACCTGGGCAGGGCGCAGGGCGTGGCCATCGCCGCCGCCATTGAGCGCGATATGAGCGTCCATGAATACCCGCCCACCAAGGTAAAAATCGCGGTAACCGGCAACGGACGCGCCAGTAAGGAGCAAGTGGCGGGAATGCTGCTGCGCATCTTCCATCTTAACGAGGATAAGATGGTTCCTTTCCTCGATGCCACCGATGCTTTGGCCATCGCTTATTGCCACCACACCCAGCGGCGCACAATAGTCTCCGCAGCGGAATATTCCACGTGGAGCGCTTTTGCCCGCAGCAACGCCGCACGAGTGGCCACCCCCACAAATTCGCGCCACAATGCTGGCAGCAAGCCCTCGGTGCAGGAACAGATTGCCGCCGCGCGAGCCAAGATGAACGCCTCGGCCTCCTCGCTAAAGACAGGTAACGCATCGCTGAAAGCAGGTAGTGCTTCGTTAAAGGCTGGTAGCACTTCCTTTAATTTAGGTGGCGCCGCTTTCACGTCCAGACAGAAATAATCCCTCTATGAACGACCTCCCTATAATACAGCTCAAAGATGTGGTGCCCGAATGCACCTATCATTTTCCGCAACCCATTAATCTGCAATTCAATCAGGGCGAGCAATGGATTATCTACGGGCCAAACGGGGGCGGCAAGACGTTTCTGGTGAACACTCTGCGTTCGGCCTACAATATACGCGGGGGCAAGATTCATTATGCCTTCCCAAACGAGCGCTCCCAGGCCGTGAGCGATAATATTTGCTATGTAACATTCCACGACCAGTATTCGCAAAGCATCGACACCGGAGCCAGCGCCTATCAGATGAGGTGGAACCGCGGCGCAATGGACGAGACCTTCGAGCCTCGCGTGGCAGACTCCCTGAAAAAGGCGCCCTCAATGCCGCAGGACGAATACAACAGACTGTTAGAGGAGCTTGAGATAACAGATATGCTCCCGCGCACGATTGTCAGCCTCAGTTCGGGAGAGTTCAGGAGGTTTCAGTTAGCGCGTGTGCTGATAAAGCGGCCTACGCTCTTGATAGTTGATAATCCTTTCATCGGACTGGACAATGAGGGGCGCAAAATCGTGAGCCGCCTGCTGCAACGCCTCACGCTTAACGGGCGCCTGTCGCTTATCCTCGTGGTGAGCCGTTGGCCGCGCGACACAAAGGGATTTACCCACGTGGTGGAGGTGGACGAAGGCCGGATAGAGAAACGCCTTATCGCTCCCGCCCCGATTATAATGGAGGCTCGCAACATCAATATCAGTTATGGCCAGCGCACAATCCTAAAGGATTTCAGCATCACCATCCGCGAGGGCGAGCATTGGGCACTAAGAGGGCAAAACGGCAGCGGGAAAAGCACACTGCTGAGCCTTATCTGCGCTGACAACCCACAAGGCTACGCCTGCGACATCACTCTCTTTGGCCGACAGCGCGGTAGCGGCGAAAGTATTTGGGATATTAAGAAAAATATCGGGTTCGTTTCGCCGGAGATGTACCGCGCCTACCGCCGCAACCTGCCCGTGAAAACTATTGTGGCCAGCGGGCTCCACGATACCACCGGCCTCTTTCGCCAACCCAAACAGGAGGATTTCCTCTGCATCGAAAAATGGATGCAGCGCTTCAAAATAAACGATTGGGCGGAGCGCAGTTATCTCTCGCTCTCCAGCGGCGAGCAAAGACTGGTGTTGCTCTGCCGCGCATTCGTGAAAAATCCGCCATTGCTGATTTTAGACGAACCATTCCACGGCCTGGACGAGCGCAACCGCCTGATGGCGCTAAATATTATCACCGAATATTGCTCCCAGCCCCGCAAAACGCTCATTATGGTGTCGCATTACGACGAGGATTTCCCACCAATAATCGATCATTCCATCACTTTGGAAAAACAATAGACTACCTACTAAAACAATAGACTAAACACTAAAAGAAAAAGCCACTTCATTAAAAGAAATAGACACTTCATTAAAAGAAATAGCCGGTTCGTTAAAAACAATAGCCCACTTCTTTGTAACAAAAAACTTTTAGAACACAATAACCCACTCATTATGAAACGCATATTCCTCTCTATCATTATGTTGGCCGCCTTTGCCATCGCCAGTCCCGCCCAAGACATCTTCAAGGAGATTTTGAGCAGCTCTAAGAGCGTGGCCAACGACCCCAAGACCAACGTATCCATCGCACAAGTCGCCACTTTCAAGGTTACGGCCCTGGAATACATACAGGAGACCGCCTTTAAGGTGAAAGACACGCTGACAGTAAAATTCTTTGACGACCAAGCCTACTGTATGCAGCAGTTTGTGAACTCTTTTTTGCAGGATGTATTAGTAAACACCGCGCTAAACAGCAAACAGAAAAAGGAAGAGGTAATTTTCTACATGAACGCATCGTGTAGCAACCCCCTTTTCAACGATCCAGACAAGAATTTTACACTTAGTTACGTAAACGATTCCAAACATCAGCTCACGCCGTTCTCTTTGGACACCGATTGGACAAAAGCCTACGCTGCCATTCTCGACCATAAGCAGCAAAAGAAACAATAAGGCCCCGAGAGTTTGGCCTTAAACCGCAATAATTTCAGATTAAATCCCGAAGTCTCCAATTTTAATCTTAATATCTAAAATTCAATCCACTATGGCAATAATAAAATGCCCCGAATGCGGACGGGAAGTCTCCACTTTAGCCGCTTCGTGCCCACATTGTGGCGCGCCCATCAAGGAGCGTTTTTCCAACACCAGCAATCTGCCGCAAGAAACCGACTACCAGCCGCAAGATTACACCAATAATCAATCCGGCGCGGGCTACCAGCAGACAGATCAGCGTACGCCGCAGCCGCCCTCGACCAAAAGGAATAAGATTATCATTGCCTGCCTAATCGGACTGATAATAATCATCGGAGCGGGCACCTATCTCTATCTCCACACGCAGAACAGCCGACAAGAGCAAGCGGATTACAATATGTTGATGGACAATTTTTCGATAGCCGACGCCGAGACATTCCTTTTGAAGTATCCCAACACATCGCATGCCGAGGAGATAAACAAAGAAATCGGACGCTACAAACGCTATCAGCAGGAATGGAATTTGATTGCCAACTCCACTAATATCAATGACTTCGCCTCATTCCGTAGTCGCTTTCCAAACAGTCCGTTCGACCAACTTGCCTACGACAAAATCGATTCTTTGGATTGGGTAAGCGCCATGAAAGCGGGCACAGAGGAGGCTTTGCAGAATTATCTAAATATCCACCCCGATGGCAAGTACGCCGACCAAGCGCAGAACGTGAAACAGGCCCTTTTGGACGCTAAGCCGTCGGCAGACGAGCAAAACAGCGTCTCCACCAACCTTTCGCGCTATTTTATTGCCCTGTCAGACAACAGTAAGGACGGTTTGGTGGGCATCACCACCGAGGCGGTATACGAAAAGAGCAGTGAATTTATCGACAAGCGCAACCTCACCGAGATTGTGAACTATAATATCTCTTCACCCATCCGCGTGGAGAAAGCCATGAGCGCCAGCGGGCAGACCTACACCGCCACCTGCACAGTAAACCGCGTCAGCACTAATGCCGAGGGCAACACATCTACCAAGGAATTCACCGCCAAAGCCACGCTCAACCAGTCGATGCAGATTTCTTCCATCAACTTGCACGCTTTCGGTGAGTAAAGGCAACATTTTCGGCGACAAAAACCTATAGGTAAGCACAAAACGAGGGACTGTTCGCACCTAAGGCAAGGCGTACACCATAATATAATAAGTCATACCCCACCTAACGAAGGACATACTCCACCTAACGCAAGAAGTACTCCACCTAACGCGAAAGAATTACCCCACCTACGGCGAAAGAAATCACACAAACCCGCATCATACATTGAAAAACATCATTTTCGACCTCGATGGCACCCTGTTATATTCGTTGGGCGACCTCCATACCAGCACCAACTACGCCCTAAAAGCGTGTGGCTACCCTGAAAGGACGCTGGAGGAGGTGAGGCAGTTCGTAGGAAACGGCGTAGCCTTGCTTATTCGCAGGGCCGTGCCGCAAGGAGTCAGCGAAGAGGCCTTTCAGCACTGTTTCAGCATCTTCAAAGAGCATTACGCCGCCCACTGCCTCGACACCACGCGCCCATACGATGGAATTATGCCCCTATTGGAAGCACTGAAGGTGCGCGGCGTGAAGACAGCCATCGTCTCAAACAAGATGCAGCCTGCGGTGAGTGAACTGAACGACCGCTTTTTCAAGGGATTGATCCACGTAGCCATTGGTGAGACGCCCGATGTGAAGCGCAAGCCTGCTCCGGATATGGTATTGAAAGCGATGGCCGCGCTCCATGCCGACAAAGCGAGCACTATCTACGTGGGCGATTCCGATGTAGACATTCTTACGGCCAAGAATTCGGGCCTACCGTGCATCAGTGTCCTTTGGGGCTTCCGCAGTAGGCCGTTTTTATTGGAGCATGGCGCCACCACGCTCATTTCCAACCCTTCAGAGATTTTAAGCCTCCTAAAATAGGGGGGCTACAGCGTATTATTTTTTAATTATATCAACAAAGATGTTTCAATTCCAGTCCTTCGGCAGTGGAAGTAGCGGAAACGCTTATGTAATCCGCACCGACGGCGCGCAAATAATGATAGACGCGGGTGTGAGAATCCGCAAGTTAAGGAAAATGCTGCGGGAATACGGTGTGTCTACCGGCAAGATAGACGGTATCCTCGTTACTCACAATCATATCGACCACGTCCGCAGTCTGGGCATCCTCTCATCGAAAGACAAAGTGCGCGTCTTCCTCACCGAGGGCACCTTAAAGGGAATACGCTCCAATCCGCGCATCACCAAGAAGCCCAATCCGGACACCACCACCCTGATAGAGAAAGGGAAACCCTTTATGATAGGCGATGTGGAGGTAACGGCGTTCTCTGTTCCCCATGATGCAGTGGATAATGTGGGGTATATGTTGCGCCATAACAAGACGCACTTCTGCCTTGTTACGGATTGCGGTCATTGGACAGAGGAAATAGACGCCTACGTCAAGGAGGCAACGCATCTTGTGGTGGAGTCGAATTATGATGAGCAGATGCTGACCAATGGTCCCTACCCCATTTTTCTGCAAAACAGGATACGCAGCAACCACGGGCATCTCTCCAACCCCGAGGCCGCCGATGTGATACGCCGCCACGGTCATCACCTCCGCAACATCTGGCTCTGCCATCTCAGCGACCACAATAACACCCACACCCTCGCCCTACAGAACGCCCTCGATGCGTGGGCAGAGACAACGGGCGATAAGACTGCGACTCCAGACGCCAACAATCAATCCACCGCCCACCTTTCCACCCCCTCCCCCCAGATTATAGCCTTGGAAAGGGAAAAGCCCTCGCCTTTATACGATTTAGAAGGCTCAAACTCTGATTTTGGAAATTCCGATAATGACATAGAAAAATCAGACAACATTGCAGAAAATTCCGGCAATGACACAGGACTTTCCGGCAATGACACAGGAACTTCCGGCAATGACACAGAAAATTCCGGCGACGATTTGAGCAACCCAATCGCCCTCGATTTGTTTTCGTAACCCCAATTATTTTTCAAAATAGCGTAGCGCACGGAAAGGCGAGACCATTGAAACCGTTTTTCCGTGCGCGCAATGTATCGATTTCCCCCTACTTGCGTCCGCTTTTCCCCACTTACTGCGAAAAACGGGCGATAAAAAGCTAACGTTCCTCTCGGTGCACAGCAGCGTTCCCCTCGGTGCGCAGCAGCACTCCCCTTGGTGCGCAGCAACGTTCCCTTCGGTGCGTTAGCTATAGGGCGAGAAAAATTCGCCCCGCGTGCGGTTAATCCTGACTTTATCTCGGGGGTTTTCAAAATTAAAAGGGGAATTCCGAGCGGCAGGTCGGTAGAAAAATGGGCGAAAAGGCGGGACGGTGAGCATCAAATGAATGTAAAAAACAAAGTGAGGCACAGCGGGGAGTGTAAAACGCAAGTACAAAATCAAATTAAGGCGCGGCGGTAGGCATCAAACGGAAGTGAAAAACCGGAGAGCGGCGCAATTCACTCTTAAAAAGGTACGCGCAACCCAATAGTTTTGCTTAACTTTGCCGTCTGAATTAATCATGGTGTTTCAGAAACTGTTTAAGGGCTTGACGCTGATGATGGCGTTGGTATGTGTTGCAACAGCGATTGCGACACCTTTTGGCATTTGGGAGCATTCTCATTTCGCCACGGCCGCGCCCGACACCACCGCCCGCGACACCATAAAAATATCCATAGACAGTCTCCGCGCCCTTAAAGGCAAGGCCGCAAATTTGTTGGAAAAGACAGATAGCTTGACTAAAAAGCCGGATAGCTTGGCAGAAAAGGCCGGCAGATTATTGGGAAAGGCGGATAGCTTGGCAGGAAAGGCGAGCAGATTGTTGGGAAAGCCGGATAGCTTGGCAGAAAAGTCCAGCAAATTGTTGGGAAAGGCGGATAGCTTGGCTAAAAAGGCAGATAGCTTGGCAGGCAAGGCGGGCGGTTTGACAGAGAAAGCGGATAGTTTACGAAAGGGAGGGATAAAGTCTGACGACATCTTCCGCATTAGTGACGACTCGGTGTATCTCAACCGTTTAGACTCGCTAAGAAGCGATACCGCAGCCTCCGACACCGCCCACAAGAAGAAAGACGCACTGGATCAGCCGGTGAAGTATTCGTCAAAGGATTCTATGACCTATGATGCCATCACTCGCGACATCGGACTGTTTGGCAGTAGTGAAGTGGACTACCAAGATATGTCGCTCACGGCCGACCGCATCACAATGAACATGGATTCGAGTCTTGTCCACGCCACATTCTCCACGGATTCCACCGGAGAGAAAATTGGCAAGCCCGTATTCAACCAGAAGCAGGACTCGTATGAGAGCGAGAGGATGTCTTATAATTTCAAGACGCGCAAGGGCTTTATCCACAACGTAACCACCGAGCAAGGCGAAGGCTTTATCCAGAGCGAGAGTTCAAAGAGATTAGACGATGGTGTGGTAAACCTGATGCACGGCACCTATACCACGTGCGATGCCGAGCACCCCCACTTCTATGTGGCGCTGACCAGGGCGAAAGTGTTTCCCGGAAAGGAAGTGGTGTTTGGTCCTGCGTATTTGGTGGTGGAGGATGTGCCGCTACCGCTGGCAGTGCCGTTCGGATTCTTCCCTTTCAGTAGTAAATACCAAAGTGGCTTTATCATGCCTTCGTTTGGGTCGGAGACAGAGCGCGGATTCTATCTCAAAGACGGCGGATATTATTTCGCTATCAACGATAGGATGGACCTGAAACTGCTCGGCGAAATTTACACCAAAGGTTCGTGGGGCCTAAACGCCGAGACCACCTACAAGAAACGCTACAAATACTCCGGTAACTTTTATATCAACTACCTCCACACGGTGGAAGGCGAAAAGAATATGCCGGATTATGAGGTAACCAAGAGTTTGAAAATCCAATGGAGTCATCGCCAAGACCCCAAGGCCTCGATGCGCTCCTCCTTGTCCGCCAGTGTGAACTTCGCCTCCGTCTCCTTTGAGCGCAAGAACCTCAATTCGCTCTACGACCCCTTGACCTATTCGCAAAGCACCCGCACCAGTTCGGTGGCCTACTCATATAGTTTTCCAAACATAGGGCTCACACTTTCCAGTTCGGCCAACCTCACGCAAAGTATGCGCGATTCCATGGTTACGATGACCCTGCCCGACCTCAATATCACGCTGGCGAAATTCTATCCCTTTAAGAAAAAGCAACTTAGGGGCGAAGAAAAGTGGTATGAGAAGATTTCGATGTCCTATACCGGTCAGCTCAGCAATTCTATCTCCACCAAGGAGGACAAGCTCCTCCATTCCGACCTCGTAAAGGATTGGCGCAACGGTATGCAGCACCGCATCCCCGTAAATGCCACGTTCTCGTTGTTTAAGTACATCAACCTCACTCCCAGTTTCACGCTTAACGACCGTATGTACACCAATAAGATTAAGCAGAGCTGGGATAATGAGGCTCAGGCTGTGGTGAGAGACACTACCTACGGTTTTTATAATGTCTACAACTGGAACGCCGCCCTCGCCGCCAACACCACCCTCTACGGATTCTACAAACCCTCGCCCCGCATCTTCGGAAACAAGATTATAGCCATCCGCCACGTATTCAAGCCCACGATGTCGCTTACCTACGCGCCGGATTTCGGCACATCCACCTACGGATATTACGATACCTACGTACGCACCGACGCCAACGGCAATGTCTCCACCGTCAATTACTCCCCCTACGCCAACGGAATCTATGGAGTGCCGGGCCGCGGCAAGACGGGCAGCATTTCTATGTCCGTTAGCAATAATGTGGAGATGAAAGTGAGGAGCGACCGCGATTCCACCGGCGAGAAGAAGATTTCCCTCATCGATGAACTGGCGGCTTCCCTCTCTTATAACATGGCCGCTAAAAATCGCCCGTGGAGCGACCTCAACACAAGGCTCCGCCTCAAGCTCACAAAGAACTATACCTTCTCTATGTCCGCTACGTGGGCCACCTACGCCTACCAGTTTGACGAAAGGGGCAACGTGGTTGTGGGCGACCGCACCGAATGGAGCTACGGGCGCTTCGGCAGATTTCAGGGAATGTCGCAGAATTTCTCCTACACCTTCTCAAACGCCACTTTCTCCAAGAAAGCCCGCAAGAAACAGGAGACCCCTCAGCGCGATGACGATGAAGATTATGATGACGACGAAGACCATGACATCGAGGACCAAAACGTAGACCCCGAACTGGCAGGCAACCTCAACCATAAGCCCACGGAAGACAGCAATAAGCCCGAGGTGGACGAGTTTGGCTACCTGCGCTTCTCCATTCCGTGGACGCTGACGGTTTCCTACGGTATGTCGCTGCGCGAAAACACACAGGGCAGAATTAACCCCAAGACAATGCGCTATCCCTACAAGCTCACCCACACGCTCAACTTCTCCGGCAACGTCCGCCTGTCCGCCGGATGGAATATCAACTACGCCAGTGGCTATGACTTCAATTATCACAAGCTGTCCACCACCACGGCCACCATTCTTAGGGATCTCCACTGTTTTTCTATGTCGTGCTCCATCGTGCTGTTGCCATATACCTCATTTAATTTCACTTTCCGCGCCAAGATGTCGGCCCTGGCTGATGTGCTGAAGTGGGAGAAACGCTCGTCATACAGTACAAATATCGACTGGTACTAACCCCTTTCCTTTTGGCACTAAAATTGCATACATAGCTATAGGCTCTCGCTCAATTAAATCCGGCTTAGAGTAAGCCACATCACCACTTCGCCCACGATTATGACGTTCTCCACCCCCGTAACCGAGTTTCCCAAAGCTTTTAAGCTCACTGGCGAGGATAAAATCCTTGCACTGGGCTCGTGCTTCGCCACGGTGGTGGGCCAAAGGCTGAAAGACAATCGTATGGACATCGTGCTCAACCCTACGGGCACACTATACAACCCTCTAAGCATCTTCCACATTATTAATATGGGCATCGCAGTGGCAAAGGGCGAGGCCACGGCGCAACAACTGGCCGCCCCCACGGTGTTTCAGGGCACAGACGGGCAGTGGCACAGTTGGAGCGCGGCTTCTATAGTGAGCGGACAGAACGAGCAGGAGTGTACTCAAAATATGGCCGAAGCCATATCCCTTACAGCCAAACAAATAAAGCGCATGAGCGTGATGATGCTCACGTTCGGCACAGATAGATACTATAGCCTGAAGTCGCAATCCGCCCTGCAGGAACCCTGTGCGCCTTATATGGAAGTAGTGGCCAATTGCCACAAGATGCCGCAATCTATGTTCTGCGAAAAGACTGCCAAGATAGACGAACTCGAAACCTTGTTCGCCACAACGATGCAGCAACTGCAAAAATTGCGGCCCAATCTGAAGGTTATCCTCACAGTGAGCCCTTATCGCTATCTGAAATACGGTCTCCACGGGAGCGTGTTGAGCAAAAGTAGACTACTATTGGCCATAGATGCCATTCAACAGGCTTTTGAACAGGTGGCCTACTTCCCCGCCTACGAAATCCTCAACGATGAGCTGCGCGATTACCGCTTTTATGCGGCCGATATGGTGCATCCCTCCCCCGTGGCGGAGGAATATGTGTGGGAAACATTCTGCCAACATTATGTGAGCGAACGCCTCCGTCTTTTCTTCCGCGAATGGACGCCTATAATGAGATTTCGCTCCCATCGCCCCATCAATGGAACACCGCCAATAGAAGCGGAACAAGCTATGCAGGCTCGCAAGGATGACCTGGTGCGGCGTTTTCCGGAAATGTTTGGCAAACAAGTAGCTACCAACAAGAAATAAATCACCTAAATCAAATATTTGAAATACCATAACGAACGATGAAATTCACATTATCTGAAATCCAATCCATCACGGGACAGTTGCTGGTGGGCAACACAAAGCAGAATATCATAATAGATACATTGCTAACCGACAGTCGCTCACTCACCGCCCCTGAATCCACTATATTCTTCGCCCTCACCACCTCCCACGGCTCCGGCACGAAATATATCCTCCCGCTCTATGAAAAAGGGGTGCGCGTCTTTGCTACCGACACCCTTGAGGGGCTATCGCTTACCAATATCCCCGAAGCCGCCGTTCTGGTGGGCGGCGCCCTTGATGCCCTGCAAAGCATCGGCGCTTGGAACAGAGCGCAAAATACCCAAATGAAAGTGGTGGGCATCACCGGCAGCAATGGAAAGACAATAGTGAAGGAATGGCTCTATCAGCTCATCGGCAATTGTCAGCATACAGTCCGCTCGCCAAAAAGTTATAACTCGCAAATCGGTGTTCCTCTCTCGCTGGCTCTCGTTCGCGATGATACCCGTCTGGCATTGATTGAGGCCGGTATCTCCCAGCCCGGAGAAATGGAGCGGCTCCAGCGTATTATCCGCCCCGACATCGCCGTAATCACCAATATCGGCAGCGCTCATCAAAAGAATTTCCACACACTGTTGGATAAGGCAAAAGAAAAACTCCTTTTGGCCAAGGATGCACGCTATGTGGTCTATCCGGCCGATAATAAGGTGATGGAAGAAGCCGTCTCCACCATGAATATTCCCAGTGAAAGGCTGATGGGATGGTCGGCCACCGATACCAACGCCCCGCTCTTTGTGAGCGAAATCAATAATGACGGCAACACCACCCTCATAACCTATCATCTTCACAACGGCAAGGGCGGCACTTTCCGTATTCCCTTTATTGATGCAGCCTCGATAGAGAATAGTATCACCTGTATGGCCACCGCCGTGGCTTTGGGCTACGATGACAGCGATGTAGCCAAAAAGATGGCAACGCTGGAGCCTGTGGCCATGCGCTTGGAGGTGAAGGAAGGGCAGCGTGGCCTCACTCTCATCAACGATTCCTATAATTCCGACATTAATTCCCTCTCTATTGCCCTCGACTTTATGACGCGCCGCCAGGCAGGGCCCACCAGCAACCCTATCAGCGCAAATTCCGCCGAGCCCACGGGCAAAAAGCAACAGCAGATAGTCATTCTCAGCGACATTCTGCAAAGCGGAGAAGAGCCCGCCGAGCTCTACGGGCAAGTGAGCAAGATGCTCGAGGAGCACGGCGTAACGCGCCTCATCGCTGTGGGCAAACAAATTGAGCAGTATATGGGATTATTCCATTTGGAGTATGCCCATTTCCGCTCTACCGACGAACTCATCCACAGTGGCGTATTAGATGGACTTAACAACGCCATTGTCCTCATCAAGGGCGCGCGCGCTTTCAACTTTGACAACATCACCGCCCTTTTGGAGAAGCGTGTCCACGAAACAATCCTCGAAGTAAATCTCCAAGCCGTGGTGGACAATCTCAATCACTATCGCTCCATGCTGAAAAACGGGGAGAAGATGGTGTGTATGGTGAAAGCCTCCGCCTATGGCGCCGGCAGCATCGAGGTGAGCAAGACTCTGCAAGAGCACAACGTGGATTATTTGGCCGTGGCCGTGGCCGATGAAGGCGTGGCGCTCCGTCAAGCCGGCATCACCAGCCATATTATGATTATGAACCCCGAGATGACCTCCTTCCACGATCTGTTTGAATACCGCTTGGAGCCGGAAGTTTATAATTTCAGCATTCTCAACGCCCTTATCCACGCGGCCAATCGCGAGGGCGTAACACGTTTTCCCATTCATTTGAAATTAGACACCGGAATGCACCGTCTCGGCTTCAATCCGCGCACGGATATTGACGCTCTATTGGACGTGCTCCACAATCAGCAAGCCCTTACGCCCGCATCGGTGTTCTCGCATTTCGTTGGCAGCGATGGAAAAGAGTTTGACGATTTCACCCGTCAGCAGTTCGCACTTTTTGATGAAGGCAGCAGGAAGATTCAATCTGCTTTTCCCCACAAAATCCTTCGCCATATCTGCAATACCGCCGGTATAGAGCGTTTTCCTCAATACCATTTGGATATGGTGCGCCTTGGCATCGGTCTTTATGGCATTGACCCGTTTACCAACGGCGTTATCAACACCATTTCCACCCTCAAGACCACTATTCTTCAAATCCGCGATGTGCCAGCCACCGACACCGTGGGCTATAGCCGCCGCGGTGTGCTGACACGTCCCAGTCGTATAGCCGCAATTCCCATTGGCTACGCCGATGGGCTCAACCGCCACCTTGGTCGCGGCGTGGGCTACTGCCTTGTAAATGGGCAGAAGGCTTATTATGTGGGCAATATCTGCATGGACGTCTGCATGATAGACGTTACCGACATCGATTGCAAGGAGGGCGACCAGGTGGAGATTTTTGGCGACCACCTGCCCGTAACAGTGCTCAGCGATTTGCTCGACACTATCCCCTATGAGATTCTCACCGGCGTAAGCGAGAGAGTAAAGAGAGTTTATTATCAGCAATAGCGCATGACCTATTGCAAAACAATAGACCAAGAGCAGTAATAGCGCATGATAGATCGCAAAACAATAGACCAAGTATACCAGGCCGCCGACATAGTGGACGTGGTGAGCGACTTTGTGAGCCTGAAACGCTCCGGAGTGAACTATAAGGGGCTCTGTCCGTTCCACGAAGAGAAGACTCCATCGTTTGTGGTGTCGCCTGCGAGGGGAACATGCCATTGTTTTGGGTGTCATAAGGGCGGTAATGTGGTGAATTTCCTAATGGAAATCAACAACATGACCTATCCCGAGGCCATTCGTTGGTTGGCCAAGAAATACAACATAGAAGTGATAGAGACCGGCCGAGACGAGAAAGCCGAACAGGAGCATCGCCACCGCGAGGAGCTCTTTGCGCTCAACGAATGGGCCAATGATTGGTTTCAGCACACTCTTCACGACAGCGATGAGGGGCAAGGCATCGGATTAAACTATTTTCGTAGTCGTGGATTCAGAGACGACATCATCCATAAGTTCCAATTAGGCTATTGCCCCGCCTCCGGCCACGCGCTGGCCGACGCAGCGCACAAGAATCAGCTCTCCGAAGACAATCTGATTGAGACTGGCCTATGCCTTCGCAGCCAAAGCGGGCGATTGAGAGACCGATTTTTCGGGCGCACCATCTTTCCGGTACATAATTATATGGGCAAGGTGGTGGCTTTCGGCGGCAGGGTATTGGAAAAGAAGGACAATGTGGGTAAATACCTCAATTCGCCCGAATCCATCGTCTATAATAAGAGTCGCGAACTCTACGGAATCTATTTTGCCAAGCATTCAATCCAGAAACAAGACTGCTGTTATTTGGTGGAGGGCTACACCGACGTCATTTCCATGCACCAATGCGGGATTGAGAACGTGGTGGCCTCGTCAGGCACCGCCCTCACGCATGACCAAATCCGATTAATCTCAAAATTCACCAACAACCTCACCGTTCTTTACGATGGCGACAGTGCGGGCATTCACGCCTCGCTGCGCGGTATCGATATGCTGCTGGAGCACGGTCTGAATATAAAGGTGTTGCTCCTGCCCGATGGCGATGACCCCGATTCCTTCGCGCGCAAGCATGATGCCGAGGAATATACGGCCTACATACAGAACCATCAAGTGGATTTCATACGGTTTAAGACCGACTTACTGCTCAAAGATGCAGGTGAGGACGTTCGCGCCCGCGCCAATGTGATAAACAATATCGCCGAGAGCATCGCGCGCATCGATGACACCATCACCCGCTCCCTGTATATAAAGGAATGTGCCGGACTGACCGGCGTAAGGGAGGAGGACGTGCTGGAAACTGTCAATACTAAGCGCAACACCCTTCAGCTACAGCGCCTAAAAGAGGGACAACGCATCGCCAACCGCCAATCGATGGCCGCCAATGTCGCCAACGCATCATCTGCAGAAGCGAATACTCCGTCTGCCGGCGTCAGCGCAACACCTACCGGTTCCGCAACACCGTCCGCCCCCGCCAAAACGATCTCCACTGCCACCGGTGTGGCGGAGCTAAACATGATGAGGTATCTAATCCGCTATGGCGAGCAAACTGTGGGCGATTTTGAGGACGGCAACGGTGGGCAGCGCACCTTAAGTTTCGCCGAATTTATCTCCCTCTCTATGGAGGAAGACGAAATTCATTTCACTAATCCCGTTTACACCGAGGTGATGACAGAGATTCTCGGCCACCTCGCCACCCCTGGCTTCCGCGCATCCACCTACCTCCTGTCCCACCCCTCCGATAGCGTGCGCAATCTGGCATTGCGCCTCATCAACGAGGGCGAGGGCTCACTCGGAATCAGCGACACCGCCATCACTGCCAATCTCTACGCCACGGCGCGCATTCTTATGGACGATTTAAGGTTGGCAGTCGTGGCCGACAAGATTGCCGACATCGACAAACAGATTAAGAGCGGCACACTCTCTGACACCCAACTGCTTGAAAAGATGCAGGAATACTCCACATACAAGCAGGTGGAGGTGGAGCTGCGGAAAAACCGCGCCTCGTATAATTAACGCGCTCAAACACCCACTCTTCTCAATGATTATCGAAGTACACACGTTTTATCAGATTTTAGACTTCATCGGCACCCTTGCTTTCGCCATCTCCGGCACGCGTTTGGCGGCCGCCAAGCGTTTCGACATCTTCGGCGCATACGTGGTGGGCCTGACCACAGCCATAGGCGGCGGCACAATGCGAGATGTCTTGTTGGGAGTGCCGGTATTTTGGATGACAAACCCGTTTTACCTCATCTGCTCGGCGATAGCCTTGATATGGGTGGTGGTGTTCCGCAAACAGTTGGTGAGGCAGGACAACACATGGTTTCTATTCGACGCCATCGGCTTGGCCCTGTTCACCGTGGTGGGCATACAGAAGTCTATCTATTGCAATTTTCCCATGTGGTGTGCAATCATCATGGGCGCCATGACGGGCGCTGCCGGTGGCGTGCTGAGGGATGTACTTATTAACGAGGTACCGCTCATTTTCCGTCAGGAGATATACGCTATGGCCTGCGTGGTAGGCGGCATTGTGTTTGCCATCTGCCACGCCATAGGCATCAACCCCAACCTCAACGCCATCATCACCGGTACCACGGTAATAGCCGTCCGTCTCTTGTCTGTGAAATTCCACATATCGCTACCCAGATTGCGAGTGGAGAGCGACCAAGCAAATATCAGTGATCCAAATAGCAGTGAAACAAAAGAAAAATCGTAACTTCGCAGTCTGAAAGCGCATAAGCGCACCAGACACTTACATAACAACACAGAAAAACCCACTAAACTGACACGGAATTGATACCGAAATGCTCGGTTTTCATACCGAATTAAGTAGTTCCCATACTGAATTAGGTAGCTTTCATACCGAATTAGATAGTTCCCATACTGAATTAGATAGTTTTCATACTGAATTAGATAGTTTTCATACTGAATTAAGTAGTTTTCATAAATCATTAGACAGCTATTATCCCTGCGCCCATAGTTAAATGGATAGAATGGAGGATTCCGGTTCCTCAGATTAGGGTTCGATTCCCTATGGGCGTACATTCATGGCCTCGCAAGAAAATTCTTGCGGGGCTTTTTTATTGCCCTACGCGATTGGGCGAGACAATTAGGCGCAGAGAAAAGATTTTTTTGCGTGAATAAATAGATTCTTCTCGTGGATACATAGATTTTTCACGTTAGCTGATAGATTTTCTGCGTGCTGAAATAATTTTTCCCCGAGATAGTTTGCGTTCACAGTGCTGTAACAATAAGTTAACAGTACTGTTT
>CAZQVW010000016.1:11369-18428 GCA_964596865.1 uncultured Bacteroidaceae bacterium | reverse complement strand
TGAACGATTTCTCGGCCAACCCGATTTGTGCTTTTGGCAGAACCAATCGGCAGGGGGTTTCTGCGCCAACATACATGAATACACCCTCCTTATTATCGGGAGAGGCCTCGAGCAGCGACTGGCTTGCCAGCAATTCTTGCAACGTTGAGGAAGAAAAAGCGGACCGCATGTTCTTAACTTTCGAAAAGTTGAATTTCCTTACGTCAAGGCGCTTGATAGACGTGGCACTAAACATATTAGTCATATCTTCCAGCACCGGAGTTTCCCATTTGCTGACATCGAGCGAGGTGAGGCCGCTACAGTTGTTAAACATTTCATACGCGTCCTTAACCTTTCTCATATCAAAATTGCTCACATCCAAATTGGTCAGTTTCTGGCACATGTTGAACACCCTCGTCATGTTCTCAACCTTAGACGTATTGAAATGGCTCACGTCAAGCTCGGACAGCACCCAACAGCCTGAGAACATTCTGGCCATGTACTCCAAAGAATCAGTTTGAAACTTGCTTACATCCAGCTTCGTAACCACGTTGCAGCCATCAAACATGCCTTCCATGTACTTAACTTTGCCAGTATTGAACCCGCTAACGTCTATTGTTTCCAAAACAATGCAATTCCGGAACATCTCATACATATTCTCCACGTTGCTCGTGTTGAAATTATTGCCAAGGTTTAGGTTTCCCAATTTCCAACAGGCGCAAAACATGTTACTCATGTTCACCGCAGCAGAAGTGTTGAAGGAGCTCAAGTCAATGTTGCTCAAAGTATTGCACATTTCAAACATTTGAGAAAAATCTGTGACATTGCATGTGTTAAAGTTGCTCAAATCAATGCTACTCAACTTCTGGCAATAGGAAAACATTTCTCTCATAGAGGTAACGTCCTCTGTATTTAAGTAGTTAAGCCCCTCGATAGAGGTAATGTTGTTCATATAGGAGAACATTCTCGCCAAAGTAGTGGGACGATAGTTTTCTCCAAAATCCTGATTGATAATAACTTCTTTAATTTTGGCACGATGATTCTTAATTGAGTCTGATAGTTTTTTAGAGTAGCTGTTTTCATACTTTATAAAATAAGTATCCATATCAAAGTAATGGCTACCCACATTTGCCAAACTAAAGTCATCTCTTCCCTTTACCTGCGATTTATCTACGTAAGAAAACTGAAGAGTCAGCTGCGTACTGCCAGCTGGCGCGGCAATCTTAAAGGCCGGCACCTTTTGGGCGCTCACATTTGCCGGCAATAGTATAAATAATAATGTAAGGAATAAAGTAAGCAGTGCCCCTTTCGTGAATTTACTGCACCCGTGCTTACTTAGCCTTTGTGCGTAAGGAATTGCTAAACCATAATTCCTGCGCATGGGTAAATGTGGAGGGGGAATTATACCACCACCACACAGTTTCATTGCTCCGCAACAGTAGCGGGCGAAATCGTACGCGAGAGCGTAGAGACGATGAAATTTTGTAGTAATCATGTTGTAGAAAAAATTAAACTGTTCGCTGCAAATTTAAGAACATTTTCACCATACAAACAAGCAAATTCTTGTAAATTTTTTGTGTCGTTCGCTAAAACTTCGCAAATATTTGTAAATTTCGCTGTCGTTCGATAAAATGCAATCTACTCTTGTAAAAATGCAGTTCATTCTTGTGAAAATGCAATCTCCTTATGGCGCGTAGCAATTATTGATTTCGGATAGTAATGCGGCGTTGAAAAATCTTTCGCTACACGCAACGTATTGATAGAACCGGTAGGGGCGGATCAGGCATTGAGGAACGAAATGCCGTGTTATCCGCCCGATGCCCGATAGGGCAAATACGATAAAACGAAGTTTTTCAACCGTTCCGGTTGTCGGGCGGATAACACGCCGCTACGCGGCTGATCCGCCCCTACATGGCCACTACAAAAGCGGACTTGTTTTGCTATGCGTCAGCTGATACAAAACAAAAGGCCTTTTTTGCGGCCTCGTATAAAACCTGCCCTACATTCTGTAAATCACAGTACTAATCGCATTGCCAATTCGCGGACAGGTATAAAACCTGCCCCTGCATTTTCGGTCCTGCGTTTATAGATTCTGTCCGGCGCGCCAAAATGGGCGGCGTAATTACGAAAAAGGGCGGGGAAATCGCCTGCTTATTCCCATTTTTCCCCACATGCGGCGAAAAAAGTGTGTGTTAGTTTGCGTTCACAGTGCTGTAACAATAACTAAACAGTACTGTTTAGTTATTGTTACAGTACTGTTTAGTTATTGTTACAGCACTGTTAACGATAGTCAAAACGATTGGAAGTGGTTTTATCGCGAGAAAAAATCGCCGCAAATGGGTATTTGCGAACCGCAGAATGAGGTACACCTTATTTATATATGGACACACCTTTATTTATATATGGACACACTCTGTTTATATGTAGGTACTCCTTATTTATATATAGATACACCTTATTTATGTGTAGGCATACCTTATTTATATATAGGTGTACATTATTATATGGACGCCCACGTTATAATATGACGACGCCCACATTATATATATGGCGTATGGATTTAGTTAGTTGCGCAACCATTGGTGTTTCTCCGCAAAAATCGCGCTTATTAGCTCAAATAATTCGTTGGAGGTGGGGATTTTGTTATGCGCGCTGGGCGTTTGGAATTGAAAAAATTCGGTTTTGGTATGTGGTGATAGCTTTTTGGGGTATATGTATATAAAAGTTGCATCATTTCACTGCGAAATGATATGTGGAAAGCGGGTATTTGTGAAATTATGTACGATTATTGAGGGGAAAACCGTAATTTTGTAGCGAAAATCTACTAAGAGAAAATGAACGCCTCTATAGAAATCGGACACCAAATCGCGGATGATAAGGCCCCACTCTATATAAATAAGGAGAAGGAGCCCGCCAATACGTCTGTGGCTGTGTTGGCGTCCGGGGGAGTGGATAGCGCCGTGGCCACCCACCTGATGGTGGAGCGCGGATACAAGCCCACTCTCTTTTATATCATCATTGGAGCCAAGGAGGACAGTGAGTTCTCCTGCACTATGGAGGAAGACATGGAGATGGTGAAGATGCTGGGGCGCCAGTATGGATTGGAGGTGGAGACTGTGGACCTCCATCGCGACTACTGGGACGGCGTCATATCCTATCTCATCGACCGTGTGAAACGCGGCCTCACGCCCAACCCCGATGTGATGTGCAACAGTCTGATTAAGTTTGGATGCTTCTACGACAAGGTGGGCCATGGCTTTGACCTCACCGTTACGGGCCACTATGCCTCCACGGTGATGGTGGACGGCGTGAAATACCTCGCCACCTCGCCCGACCCCGTGAAAGACCAGACCGATTTCCTATGCCAGCTCACCCCGCGCCAGCTCCGCTCGCTGGAATTCCCCATCGGCAGGATGATGAAGAGCGAAGTGAGGGCAGTGGCCGAAAAATACGGCCTCGCCCCAGCTCACCGCAAGGACAGTCAGGGCATTTGTTTCCTCGGCAACACCACCTACAACTCTCTGTTGCGCCATTACCTCGGCGATAAGGAGGGCTCTATCGTGGAGGTGGAGACAGGCAAGGTGCTGGGCACTCACAAGGGCTACTGGTATTATACTTTGGGCCAGCGCAAGGGCCTGGGGCTGGGCGGCGGTCCGTGGTTTGTGGTGAAGAAAGACATCGACACCAACACCGTCTTTGTTACTCGCCAGATAGACAATCCCTCACAGCTCTGTAATGCCGATGAGTTCGCCTTAAGCGATTTTCATACCATCGCCACCGACACGCTCCCCTTCCGCCCCAACGGAGAGCATATCTATTTCAAAATCCGCCACTCACCCGATTTCGAGCACGGCACATTTCATTACGATGAAGCCACACATCGCTATCTCATTCACAGCGATAGGGTAATCCGCGGCGTGGCCCCCGGCCAGTTTGCTGTGGTCTACATGGATTGGAATCGGGATAGAAAACTCTGCTTAGGCAGCGGCGAAATCGCCGGACGCATATAAAATCGCTAATTTTTCGGAAAACATCACTTGTAGATGTCAATTGTGAATTTAGATACGCATAAAAGTGATGGTTTTTTGTGAATTATGTTGCGGTAACCAGAAAAATTGAATACCTTTGCAAAACAAACCAATTATAAACATATTATGGCAGCTAAGAAAAAAAGATTGGAGATGTTGCGCTCGTTGCTGCAAAACAATGCCTATGAAAGCCAAGAAGAGTTGCTGAACGCTTTGGCCGAATCAGGCTTCCCCGTGGCCCAGCCCACGCTCTCCCGAGATCTAAGAACCTTGAAAGTATCTAAACTGTTCACTGATGACGGCGGATACGCTTATTCGTTGCCCGAAATGGCGCGCCCGAAGAACAACAACCAGTCTGCATTGGCCACTCCTTACGGCTTTGAGTCGGTGGATTTCTCCGGAAATTTGGCGGTGCTGAAGACTGCAGGCGGATATGCCTCGATGTTGGCCGGCAAATTGGATAGTTTTGAGTCGAAAGATATTGTTGGCACCGTTGCCGGCGATGACACTATCATTGTTGTGCTTCGTGAGGGCACATCACGCAATATAGTTTACAATCTGCTCAGAGCCATTATCCCTGATTTCGAGGAATAACAGCCGGCTCTGAAAAAAACAATAATAATGTATTCTTCGGATTTACAAGAAAAGAAAATAGCCTCCCTTCCGGAAGATGATGGTATTCGAGTATTGGTGGCCGATGCCTCACACGAGAAGTATGTAGACACTATTTTGGATACAATCACTGCTGCGGCCAAAAAAAGAGGGTCGGGCATCGCTTCGCGCACACACGACTATGTCGCCACTAAAATGCGCGAGCGCAAGGCTGTTATCGCTCTTGACAAGGACGACAACTTTGCCGGTTTCTGCTACATAGAAAGTTGGGAGCATAAGCAGTATGTGGCCAATAGTGGCCTAATTGTGGATCCACGTTTCCGCGGCCACCATTTAGCCACTCGCATCAAGGAGGTGGCTTTCACTCTTAGTCGGCTGCGCTGGCCAAATGCCAAGCTCTTCGGACTTACCTCCCAAATTGCGGTGATGAAAATCAATACCAAACTGGGGTATGTGCCCGTAACCTTCGACCAGCTCACCCACGATGATGCTTATTGGGCCGGTTGCGGCACTCCCGAGGAGCCCAAATGTATCAACTGCGATATTCTGGCGCGCACCGGCCGCAAATACTGCATCTGCACGGCCATGCTCTATGATCCCAAGGACCACGTGGGCGAACCGCTGCCTGTGCAGTTGCCGGACGACGTGGTGAAGATGGCGCAGGAGGCGGCAAGGAAGAATTTAAGATAAATACGCCTGCACTCAATGCATTGACAGTTGCGCAAAGTTTGGCACGGATTATGTAATATGTAGTTACTGTTGTGCCTCGTGTGGTTTTGGGCGCGCGAAGTGAGGTTCTAAATGCGCAAGCTGTGGCTTCGGATGCGCGAACTGTGGCCTCTACTGTGTAAACTGTGGCTTCGGCCGCGCGAAGTGAGGTTTTAAATGCGCGAATTGTGGCTTCGGCCGCGCAGAGTGTGGTCTAAACAATAATTTCTGTAAGAATATCAATAATAAATCAAATAAATCTACACCTATGGCAAAGAAAGTAGTGGTGGCCTTTAGCGGCGGATTGGATACAAGCTACACCGTAATGTATTTGGCCAAGGAAAAAGGCTATGAGGTCTATGCGGCCTGCGCCAATACGGGCGGCTTCTCGCCTGCACAGCTCAAGGCTAATGAAGAAAACGCCTATAAATTGGGCGCCAAGCAATATGTTACGCTCGATGTAACGCAGGAATATTACCAGAAGAGCCTGAAATACATGATTTTCGGCAATGTCCTGCGAAATAATTGCTATCCCATCTCCGTGAGCTCCGAGCGCATCTTCCAGGCCATCGCCATAGCGCGCTATGCCAACGAAATCGGCGCAGATGCCATCGCTCATGGCTCCACCGGCGCCGGCAACGACCAAGTGCGCTTTGATATGACCTTTATGGTGATGGCTCCGAAGATGGAAATCATCACCCTCACCCGCGACCGCAACCTTTCCCGCCAAGAGGAGGTGGATTATCTCAACAGTCACGGCTTCAAAGCCGATTTTACCAAGCTCAAATATTCCTATAACGTGGGAATTTGGGGCACCAGCATCTGCGGCGGCGAAATCCTCGACAGTCGTCAGGGCTTGCCCGAAAGCGCTTACCTCAAACACGCCACAAAGACCGGTACGGAGACCCTCTCCATCGGGTTTGAGAAGGGCGAGATTGTTTCTGTCAATGGAAAAGAATACACAGACAAGATAAAAGCTATCCAAGCCGTGGAGGAAATAGGCGCAGCCTACGCCATCGGGCGCGATTGCCACGTGGGAGACACTATTATCGGCATAAAAGGACGCGTGGGCTTTGAGGCCGCCGCTCCTATGCTCATCATTGGCGCCCATCGCTTCTTGGAGAAATTCACTCTGAGCAAATGGCAGCAGTATTGGAAGGATCAGGTGAGCAACTGGTATGGAATGTTCCTCCACGAGAGCCAGTATCTGGAGCCTGTGATGCCGGATATTGAGGCTATGCTGCAAAGTTCCCAGCGCCACGTGAATGGCACCGTTACTTTGGAGCTTCGTCCATACTCTTTCCAGACTGTTGGCTGCGACACGCCCGATGATCTTGTCCACAACAAGCTGGGCGAATACGGCGAGACGGCCACCGCGTGGACTTCCGAGGACGCAAAGGGCTTTATCAAGGTAACGGCCACGCCTTTGCGCGCTTATTACTCCGTTCATCCCGACGAGAAACGCTAATCTCTTATGCCGGAACCCAGACGACGCTTGCTCCTTTCCCAAACAGACAAGAAAATTGCGGGAGTATGTGGAGGATTGGCCGAATATTTCGATATAGACCCCACATTGGTGCGTATCATCTACGCGCTGCTCACCGTTTTCTCCTTAGGCATGGGCGGGGTCTTGCTCTACCTCATTCTTTGGGTGATAATGCCTAAGTATTAATCGACCTAACGCGATTAGCTGAACATTCCCCAATCCTTTTAATCCCTTTTCCCAATAATT
>CAZQVW010000016.1:0-11269 GCA_964596865.1 uncultured Bacteroidaceae bacterium | reverse complement strand
TAAACCCTTTTCCAATCGTTTTAATCCCATTTCCTAATAAATTAAACCCTTTTCCAATCGTTTTAATCCCATTTCCTAATAAATTAAACCCTTTTCCCAATCATTTAATCCCATTTTCCTAATCCTTTTAATCTCTTTTCGATAATGATACGAGTAGGAATCCTTGGCGCGGCCGGATATACGGGCGGCGAGCTCATTCGCCTGTTGCTTAATCACCCCGAGGCACAGATTGTCTTCGCTCATAGCGAGAGCAATGCCCATAATAGGGTGAGCGATGTTCACGAAGGGCTCATCGGAGACACGGATTTGTGTTTTTCTGCCGATATGCCGTTTGATAAAGTGGATGTTATCTTCCTTTGTTTCGGTCATGGCAAGAGCGAAGCTTTCCTTAAGGAGCATACTATCCCCAACAGCGTGAAGATTATCGACCTGGCGCAGGATTTCCGTATCCGTGGCAATCACGATTTCGTCTACGGGCTGCCGGAGACCCATCGTGAGGCCATAAAGGGCGCGCACCACCTTGCCAATCCAGGGTGTTTCGCCACTTGTATCCAGTTGGCGTTGCTTCCGGCACTGAAGAACAACCTTATCAGCGGTGATATCCACGTAAATGGCATAACGGGCAGTACGGGGGCAGGCCAGAAGCCTGGTGCCACCACTCATTTCTCTTGGCGCAACGACAATGTGTCGGTTTATAAGGCTTTCACGCACCAGCATCTCCTTGAAATCAATCAGACGGCCCACGAGCTGTGCCCCACTTTCGATGGGCGCATACTTTTTCTCCCGCAGCGTGGATGCTTTGCCCGTGGAATTTTCGTAACGGCCTATGCCACGTGCGCCAAACCCGCGGAGGAGGCCGTAGCGCTCTACAAGGATTATTATAAGGACGCGGCCTTCACGTTTGTTTCCGACACGATGCCGGATATGAAGCAGGTAGTGAATACGAATAAGGCTGTGGTGTACGTACAGAAATACGAAGACCAGCTTTTGATGGTATCCTGCATCGATAATCTGCTAAAAGGCGCTGTGGGACAGGCCGTTCAGAACATGAATCTCATGTTTGGCATAGATGAAAAAGCAGGTCTGCACCTTAAAGCCTCTGCGTTTTAAGGCGGCAGGCTTTTTCTTTGCCTTTCCTTACAATTTCTTCTATTCTTTTGACACGCAAACCACATGATTTTATCGGGCAGGTATGAAATCTGCCCCTACAGATACCAAATATGTTCGGGTAGGTATGAAACCTGCCCCTACAGATACCCAAAAATGTTCGGGCTGTTTTTTCCCCTCGCCGCTTCGGGGCAAATAAAGCCACACTTTACGGGGAAATCATCCCTACGAAAATCACAAAATCTTCGCACTACAAAATCTAATATAGATATGAATCTCTTTGATGTTTACCCTCTGCTGAATGTTACGATAGACCACGGGCGCGATTGCCGCGTTTGGGACACGCAGGGCCAGGAATATCTGGATCTTTATGGTGGTCACGCCGTTATTTCTGTAGGTCATTGCCACCCGCACTATGTGGAGGCGATGACAGCACAACTCAACAAGTTGGGCTTCTATAGTAACTCTGTAATCAACCCTCTTCAGCGCGAGTTTGCCAAGCGTCTGGGCCCGATTTGCGGTTATGATGACTACAGTTTGTTTCTTATCAATACCGGTGCGGAAGCTAACGAGAATGCTCTCAAACTGGCGTCATTCTATAATGGCCGTACGCGTGTGCTTTCGTCGGAGAAGGCGTTTCACGGTCGCACTTCGCTGGCTGTGGAGGCAACTCAGAATCCCAAGATTATAGCTCCCATCAACGCAAACGGTCATGTTACCTATCTTCCTCTCAACGACATAGAGCCGTGGGCTAAAGAGATTGAAAAAGATGACGTCTGCGCCGTGATTATTGAGTGTATACAGGGCGTGGGTGGCATTCGCATGGCCACGAAAGAGTTTATGCAGGCGTTGAGCCGCCTCTGCCAGGAGCATAACACCATCCTAATCTGCGACGAGATACAATGCGGCTACGGGCGCACGGGCAAATTCTTCGCCCACCAGTGGTTGGGCATCCGTCCGGACATCATCACTGTGGCTAAAGGCATTGCCAACGGATTCCCGATGGCAGCCGTATTGATTTCGCCCAAGTTTAAGCCGGTATATGGGCAGCTCGGCACCACTTTTGGTGGCAACCACCTCGCTTGCGCGGGAGCTTTGGCCGTGCTCGACATCTTTGAGAAAGAAAACCTCATCGCCAACGCAGATGAGGTGGGCACATACTTATTAAACAAACTGCGCGAGGCCCGTTTGCCCCACGTGATTGACATCCGCGGCCGCGGCCTTATGATTGGCATCGAATTAGATACGCCCTATAAGGAGATACGCGAGAAATTGGTGTATGAGCAGCACGTGTTCACCGGTTGCGCCGGCACCAGCGTCCTGCGCCTACTGCCGCCTCTCACACTGACGAAGGCAGACGCCGATGAATTTGTGGATAAATTCACTCGCGTCTTAACAAAATAGTATTCTTACAAATTTTTCCAGAGAGCCCTCGCGCTTTCTTACAATCCGCACAGCCCCTGCAGGCAATCGCACGTAGCGATGTCTGCAGGGGCTTTTTTTATTGGCAGATGAAAGGGGGAAGAGTAGGTGTAGCGCATTGGTTGAGGCGTCAAGGGGTAATCCATATAGCACAAATAGGGATTTCACAAGGGCATGGAAAGATTTATTACCCGAATAATTCAATTTTTGGCCACAATAAAACGAGGAATGCCCTAAATACAGCATAAAAACGACTGAAAAGGCGATTAATTCCCGAGAAAGTTTGCGTTAACAGTACTGTAACAATAACTAAACAGTAGGGTAACATTATCTAAACAGTACTGTTAAGATAATGTTACCCTACTGTTAACGCAAACTATCGCGAGAAAAAATCGAATAAAGTGAGCAAAACTTCGCCGCAAGTGGGGAGAAGCAGGCGTTTCCACGCACATTTTTTGCGTTAAGTGGAGATTATCAGCGTTGAAATCAATGGAAAAGGGAAGAAGAAAGCGAAAAGTGAGGGTGAGGTGATGAAAAATGAGAATGAAAAAAAGAAATGCGAGAACGAAAAAGAGTGGGGGTATTTTCCTTTCGCCTCACAAATTATTAATAACTTCGCAGTAACAAACATACTCACATTATGAAAAAGCTAATCCTATTTGCGCTCTGCCTAATTGCCTTCGCCGCTTGCACTGGCGACAAATATGATGCCGCATTGGATGATTACGAAGACGCAGTCATCACTCTGCAAGACGCCGTGGAGAAAAACGACCAACAGGCTGTGGATAAATCCCTCGTCACACTGCGAAAGCTCACTCCCTCTCTCACCGAGACAAACCAATTGGGCAGTGAAGAGCAGAAACAACGCTTCGCCAATATCACCAAGCGTTTGCAGGATGTATTGCAGGCCTCCATCAATTCCACACTCGATGAGTTGGACGGCTCTTCTTCGCAGGGGGAATAGAGAGAAGGGAAACTGGAAAATCTTATATGGTATTGCTCCGCCGTATTTGGCGGATGAGCAGAACGTAAGGGGGAAAAGCTGGCTTTATACGAGGCCGCTGAAAACTTCGATTTTTCCCTCGTCCACAAAACTGCCCTGCTAATCTATGGTGGGTGAAAAATCTTTCGTCTTTGAGTTGTTTACAGCCACAGGCAAGGAATCTAATGGCGACAGTGAGGGGGCGAGGCGGAAGGGGGCGCGCTTTTAAGGGCATTGTTGGTTTCAGCGATTTCCTTTTTATAGAGAACGAGCTTATTCCTTAGAGTGATGATTTTTGTGAGTGTGGACTTGTCGTAGCCTATGTCTTGCAGAGATTGCAAACTGATGCCGTTCCAATCATCGCCATCGGCGAGCTCTGCCAGAGTCTCACCACATACGCCTGCTGTGTCTACCCCCGAAACAAAGATGCCATCCTCGGCGGATACGGAGCTTAGTATATCTCCTGATATTTTGGAAGAAGAAAACCGGCGCGTTACCTGTACAATCCTGCCCTCAACCACTGAACGCCCCATCAGCCAATGGCCGTTGGCATCGGTTCTATAATCGTTATTCTTGCTGGGCGGAATTATTGCGGCGGGGTAATGCACATAACTGTAACCGCAATTCTTGTCTTTCTTAAAAGCATTGCGCACACTCACCAGTAGTGCTGCTTCGTTATTGAAGTGGTCTTTCTTCTCCCATAGGTGTATCATCACCTCTTGCGCCACATCTTCCCCATCGGCCGCCTCTGCCAGATAGCGGTGAGCCGTGGCAATCATCCGCTCTCTCAGTTTTGGAACGGCATCGATGAAGTCCTGTTGCGTCATTAGGGAAACTGTTTCTGATAATATAACACCAACGTCCCCCGTTTGTTACAAGAATTAGGCAGAAAAAACTGTTTTTTCTGCTTTTCATTAATCAAAATCCACGTAGGGGGCAAGGCGGCGGAAATCGTCCTCGCTAAAAGCATCGTAGGTGCGCAAGTCGGTGAGCGAGCGCACAGGGCCGTAGAGTTGGCGGTGGTTGAGGATGGCCTTTACTTGGTCGAAATTGAGATAGGGGTGTTTAAGAAGTTGGCCAAAGGTAAGGGCGTTGATGCGAATCTTATTAATGTGGGGCTTGCCCACGCTTACCCAGCGACAGATGTCGTCCGGCAATCCGTAAATCTCTTCCAGTTGGTTTACGGAGACGAATCCGCCCATTCTATTGCGATAGCGAATGATTTTGGCGGCGTAATATGGGCCTATGCCCGGAATGCGCTGGAGGTCAAGGGTGTCGGCCGTGGATAAATCCACCCGTTCGCCCTGTTTCAACTTGCGCACATATCCTTTTGAGGAATAAATGCCTGCTTTTGCGGAATAATTGCCTACTTTTGAGGCTGGGTGTTGGGTATTAGACGATGAATCGTATTCTTTTGAGGAATGAGATTGACTATAGCTGGAGTGGGCGTAATCTTCTCTCGCTTCATAATGGCGGTAAGAGGCATTGTCTGTATCCTTTACACTGTATTGCTTGTTTATGCGGATGTATGGGCGCAGGCGCAGAAAGTCGTCGTGGCTCAAAGTGTAGATGCGCGCAAAATCATCGGGCTTGCGGAAACGCCCTCCGGCCATGCGATAGTGAACAATGGCGCGGGCTGTGTTTGGGCGCAGGCCTAAAGAAACGAATGTGGCGGAATCCGCACTGTTTGGGTCGAAGAAAAAGAGGCGCGCGGCGGTAGCGGGAGCGTTTGTGGCGGCGGAATTGTGCGCCTCCTGCTCGTGGCCTCCTGCCATGCTGGTGTCGGGGCGGCTAATCCTGTAAAAATAGATGCCAAGGTTGGTAATTAATACCGCTCCCACAATTATGCCCAGGGCTAATAGTTCCTTTCGGCTCAATTTCATCGAAATAAAATTAGATGGTGGTGAAAAATACTGGTTAGAAGGCTGATATAATGGAGCTTTTCAGTAGAAAAGTGAAGATAATTTGGTAAGATTAGGGGAATAATTCGGTAGAAACAAGAGGGTATTCCTGTAGGAACGGGAGGGTAATTCGGTAGAAACGTGAGGAAGGTCGCGGACAATGACTTTATCTTCGTCCGAAATCAAATGTGAGGCGGAGGTTGAGCGAACGACCTGTGAGATAATTGGGCACAGCATACTGGTTGTTGGTGATGTCGGTAACCCAATAATAAGAAGATACGTTGTTGATGTCGAGAATGTTGAGGGCGTCCACCCCCAGCCAAATGTCTTTCAACAGAGAGCGCGATGAACGCGGTTTGTCCGGCGAAAGCAAGCGATATTGCATGCCTATGTCTACGCGGCGATACGATGGCGCGCGAAAATCGTGGCCCTCCAATCCTTCATGGGGCGGGCCGAACGGGAGACCGTCGCTTAGGGCGGCTTTTAGAGTGAGGCGCCAACGCGTGGAGCCTGGAAAATAGTCGGTGAAAAAGAGCGAGATATTATATCGCTGGTCGGTGGGTAGGGGAGTGGTGTGTCCGTGGAATTTTTGGCGTGTTTGCATCAATCCCACTGTGATCCAAGAGTCTGTGCCAGGCACAAATTCGCCAAAGAGCTTCATGTCTATTCCAGCGGCATGGCCTTTGGCCATATTCTCGCCGTAGTAGACCACTCTCAAGTTGTTGATATTATACGGGATAAGGCGCGAAAGGGCTTTATAGTAGGCCTCCACCGAAAAGCGGAAGGGCCTTTCCGCCATGCGAAACAGGTAGTCCATGCCAAGCACGAAATGCACCGAGCGCTGAGCCTTTAGTTTCTTGTTCAATACCACCGAGGTATTGCCGTTGGTGGTGATGGTGTCGCGCAATTCCTTATAAAACGGCGGTTGGTAGTAGCATCCCACGGCCAAGCGGAATGTGAATTGGTCGTTAAACGTGGGAATCAATCCCAATGAGGCACGCGGGGAGAAGAGGGTCTCGCCGGTATAGGATAGGTGGGTGAGACGAATGCCGCCATTCAGTCGCCATTGGCCGGCGGCGGTATGGAATGAATAACTGTCCTGAAGATAGCTTTCTAATTGCGTGGACGACATCGAGGTCTTGGCGCGGAGATTGTAGATGAGCTGAAGTTCGTCCATTGAGTGGGGCACGGAATAGCCGGAGGAGTCGCGCATCTCCCATTCTGTGGAGTTTTCTTTCACATGGAGCGATTTCAGCGTGAGGCCCCAGCGGATATTGTGGCGGCCCCAGCGGTGGCGGCCCAAAAGAGCGGTGGAATATACGTGGGCAGTGAGGAAATTCCGCGCGTGCTCCAAATAAGTGCCCACGCCCAACTGCTCTTGAGACGTGGCGTCCGAAAGCCAGTATTCGCCCTGGATGTCATAGGTCTCGTTCTCCTTGGTGGCGTAGGCAGACGAGAGCCATTGGATAGACGAGGCGGCATTAAATTTGTGGGTGATGCCAAACGATCCGAAATAAGTGTGAAACAAATCCTTTTCCTTGCCGTCGAAATAAACGCGGAAGGACTTTACGTCCTGCATTGTGCCGAAAGACGTCTCGCGGTCGGAGGGCTTGAAACTGTAGTTGTTGTAGGAGAGATTTCCGATGAAATCAAAAGTCCAATGCTTGTTGGGCGACCACGAAGTATAGTTTTGATAATCCACAAACGTAGGCTCATATTCGCCTTTGGTGTCGGAGGAACCGAGAAGGAGCTTGGTGGTCTTGTATCTTAGGCCGTTGAGCATGGAAAATTCGCCGCCCTTTTTCGTTTTGCCATCGGCACTGATGCCCGACCTCCCAAAGCCCCAATAAGCATCGGCGCCCATAAGTGAAAGTGAGAGGGAGCCTTCGGGCGCGGTGGGGTGTTTGTAGGTTATATCCAATACTGACGACATCTTGTCGCCATACATGGCGGGATAACCGCCCGCAGAGAAGTCGATGTCGGCCACCATATTACTATTGATGATGGACAGGCCCTCTTGCTGGCCGGAGCGCACAAGGAACGGGCGGAATACTTCCACGCCATTGAGGTACACCGAATTTTCATCAAAACTGCCGCCGCGGACATTGTATTGTGAGGAGAGCTCGTTGTGAGTGCTCACGCCCATCTGGGTGGCGATGAGTTCCTCCACGCCGTTGCCGGTGGTGGTGGGCATAAGGTGTGTGGACGTGGGGCTGATGCGCTGCACGGCTTCTGTCTGGCGGCGCATGGCGGTGATGCCTGCTTCGCCAAGGGTGTAGGAGACGGTGTTGATCTTTAGGTCGTAGCGGAGGGAATCGGCCTGCGGCGGAGCAATCACAAATTTGCGGGTGCGATAGCCCATGGCCATGCAGGTAACAAACAATGAGTCTGTGCGGCGGCACGAGAGTGAGTAGCGTCCCTGCAATCCCGATACGGCGAATGCCCCCTGCCGCTCCACAATCACCGATGCCATCTCCACGGGGTTGTTGTATTCGTCTGTAACAACTCCGTAGAGGCGAATCTTGTCTTGAGCGAAGCCTGCCAAGACGCCTATGGTTAAGAATATGACTACCAGAAATCTTGTTTTCATTTGTTGCGGTGTGAGGAGGTGGGGCGGTGGGGGAGGGGGGCTTCGTCTTCGTAGGGAGTGCCTGCCAAGAGGTCGGGGCGGAGGCGGCGCGTGCGCTCAATCATCTGGTTGAGCTCCCATTCGTGGATGAGGCGGTCGTTGCCGGAAAGGAGTACTTCCGGCACTTTCCACCCCTTGTAATCGGCGGGGCGGGTGTAGACGGGGGCGGAAAGCAATCCGTCTTGGAAACTGTCGCTCAAGGCGCTTTGCTCATCGCCAATGGCTCCGGGGATTACCCTCACCACGGCGTCTGTGATGGCAGCGGCGGCCAATTCTCCGCCTGTGAGCACGTAATCGCCAATGCTCAGCTCGCGGGTAATGAGATGCTCGCGAATGCGGTGGTCGATACCTTTATAATGGCCGCAGAGGATGATGAGATTCTCTTTTAGGCTCAATTCGTTGGCCACTCGCTGGGTGAACGGTTGGCCATCGGGCGAAGTGAAGATTACCTCATCGTATTGCCGCTCCTGTTTTAGGGCAGAGATGCAGGCGTCAATGGGCTGGCATTGCATCACCATACCCGCAAAACCGCCAAACGGGTAGTCGTCCACGCGGCGGTGTTTGTCGGTGGTGTAGTCGCGGAGGTTATGGATATGGATTTCGGCCAGTCCTTTCTTCTGGGCACGCCCCAATATGGATAAGTTCACAAAGGGCTGCAGCATTTCCGGCAATACGGTGAGGATGTCTATGCGCATTTTTGCGATGTTTGTTCTTTTTAAGTGGCTTTCAGAGTGAGCCGCACAAAAATATTAACGCGCAAATCGCTTGTTTATTATAAATTTGGTAATTTTGGCCGCACAAAACCCCGTTTCATAATTCTTTTAACCTCCCGAACATGACCGAAACAGACCAAATCCTTTCGCTGCGCCGCGAATTGGAAGAACATAATTACAATTACTATGTGAAGAACGCTCCTACCATCTCTGATCAGGAGTTTGATAAGAAGATGTCACTACTTATGCAATTAGAGGGTCGACACCCCGAGCTCTACGACCCCGATTCCCCCTCCCAGCGCGTGGGTAGCGACCTGCAGGAGGATTTCCGCCAGGTGGAGCATCGCCGCCCGATGCTTTCGCTGGCCAATACTTATAATAGGGCCGACCTCCAGGCGTTTTACGACCGTGTGAGCCAAGGGCTTCTGGGTGAGAAGTTTCAGATTTGTTGCGAATTGAAATTTGATGGTCTCTCTATCTCCATCACCTATCGTGACGGGGCTCTCTTTCAGGCTGTTACGCGTGGCGATGGCGTGAGGGGCGATGATGTTACGGCCAATGTGAAGACCATTCGCTCCATCCCCCTGCGCCTAAAGCAGGGCGATTGGCCGGAGGAGTTTGAGGTGAGGGGCGAAGTCTTGATGCCGTGGCAGAGTTTCGACCGCTTGAATCAAGAGCGCGAGCAAGAGGAGGAGCCCCTCTTTGCCAATCCGCGAAATGCCGCCAGTGGCACTCTGAAAAGTAAGAGTTCGCGAGTGGTGGCCCAGCGAGGATTGGACGCCTATTTCTATTACCTGCTTGGTGACACGCTGCCTTCTCAATCTCATTACCAAAACCTCCAAAAGATGGCCTCGTGGGGCTTTAAGGTTGGCCACGCCATGCGTCTTGCCGACAATCTCGACCAAATCCAAGCCTTTATCGATTATTGGGACACGGAGCGCTCCAACCTGCCCGTGGCCACCGATGGGATTGTGTTGAAAGTAGATTCCCTGCGCCAGCAACAAGCATTAGGTTATACCGCCAAGACGCCACGTTGGGCCATCGCCTATAAATTCCAACCGGAACGGGCGCTGACTCGTCTCAACAAGGTTACATGGCAAGTGGGGCGCACGGGCGCTGTTACGCCTGTGGCCAATATGGATCCAGTCCATCTTAGTGGCACCGTGGTGAAGCGTGCCTCCCTCCACAACGAAGACATTATTAATAAGCTCGACCTTCATCTCGGCGACATGGTCTGGGTGGAGAAAGCCGGTGAGATAATTCCGCAGGTAGTGGGCGTGGATAAGAGTAAGCGAGATGCCCAGGCGCTCGGCCCCAAGGTGGAATTTATTGATAAGTGTCCAGAATGTGGTGCACCCCTTATACGCTATGAGGGTGAGGCCGCACATTATTGCACCAACGATGCTACCTGTCCGCCCCAGATTAAAGGTAAGATTGAGCATTTCATTTCGCGCGACGCTATGAATATTGCTTCGCTCGGTCCCGAAACGGTGGCCCAATACTTTGATAGAGGATTAATTCACAACGTAGCCGACCTATATACTCTCACCGTGGATCAACTCATGGGCGCGGAGGGTACTAAACTCCGTTCGGCCCAAAAGATTGTAAACGCCATTCACGATAGTACTAACGTCCCTTTCACCCGCACGCTCTATGCCCTTGGCATTCGTTTCGTAGGCAAGGTTACGGCTCAGTTGCTGGCGCGTCATTTCCGTTCGTTGGATAATCTGATAGCTGCCACGGAGTCTCAGATGCTGGACGTGGAGGGCGTGGGAGCCGTGATAGCCGCGTCTATCAAGCATTATTTTTCTGAACCCAAGAATATGGAGATTGTGGAGCGACTAAAGGGCTACGGTCTTAAGTTCCAGATGGATGAAGCTGATACACAGCGTCTGTCGTCTGCGCTGGAGGGCAAGGCCATCGTCATCAGTGGCACATTTGCCCACCACAGTCGCGAGGAATACAAGTCGTTGATTGAGAAGCACGGCGGCAGAAATGTGAGTAGCATTTCCAAAAAGACATCATTTATCCTTGCGGGCGACAATATGGGGCCCGCCAAGCAGGACAAAGCTCACAGTTTGGGCATTCCCCTTGTCAGCGAAGCTGATTTCCTCCAGATGATAGGAGAGCAAGGCCAAAACGTATCGCTCCAACAACCCAATCCGAATAATGCGCCCACCCTTTTTGATTAGTTTGTCTTCATTTTCGAATAGTTAGCCCCTGTTTCCCAATTATTCCAATTATAGTAATTCCTTTCAACAACCAAAGTTAAATACGAGGCTGCTGAAAAAGTCTTTGCGTAACGCAATGTATTGATTAAACAGGTCGGGTCGTGTCCTGTATGCTTCGATATGTTGTGTTATTACAAAGCGATAGACTTTTTCAGTGGCCTCTTTTTTATTTTTTCTCTCTAAATTCCAATTTTTCCCGACCTCTGTCCTCAATTTTCTCGACCAAAATCGACTTCCAATCGTTTTGACTATCGTTCACAGTGCTGTAACAATAACTAAACAGT
>CAZQVW010000015.1:0-18543 GCA_964596865.1 uncultured Bacteroidaceae bacterium | reverse complement strand
CATTATAAGAAGATAAACTGTAATAGTAGACAAACAGTTTGGAATAGTAAAACAAACAGTCTGGAATAGTAAAACAACAATCTGGAATAGTAAAACAACAATCCGGAATAATAGATAAACAGTCAGCAATAATAGACTAACAACCTATAATAGCAAACAAACACACACAAAATAAACAGTACTATGGAACTTGAATTACAACCGCTGGGACTGCCCAGCGACAACCCTCGCCCATTCGTGATTGCCGGCCCCTGTTCGGCCGAGACAGAAGAGCAGGTGATGACCACCGCCCGCCAGTTAGCCGCAAAAGGCTGCCACATTTTCAGAGCCGGAATTTGGAAACCGCGCACCAAGCCCGGAGGCTTTGAGGGCAACGGCGAGAAAGCCCTGCCGTGGATGCAGCGCGTGAAAGAAGAAACCGGTATGCTCACCGCCACCGAGGTGGCTACGCCCGAGCATGTGGAACTGGCTCTGAAATACGGCATCGACATTCTGTGGGTGGGCGCCCGCACCACCGCCAACCCCTTTGCTATGCAGGCATTGGCCGACTCGCTGAAGGGCGTAGACATACCCGTGCTGGTGAAAAACCCCGTCAATCCGGATTTGGAACTATGGATAGGAGCCATGGAGCGCATCAACCAGGCCGGCATCACGCGCCTTGGAGCTATCCACCGCGGATTCTCGTCCTACGAAAAGAAAATTTATCGCAACCCACCGATGTGGCAGATTCCTATCGAGCTACACCGCCGCATCCCCAAATTGCCCATCTTCCACGACCCCTCACACACCGGCGGGCGACGCGACCTCATCGCCCCCCTGTGCCAACAAGCAATGGATTTGGGCATGGACGGACTGATTGTGGAGAGTCATTGCTCGCCCGACGACGCATGGAGCGATGCCAAGCAGCAGGTAACGCCAGATGTGTTGGATTATATCCTGTCGCGCCTCGTGATACGCGATAAGGTGGAGGCCACCGATTCCCTCTCCGACCTCCGTCGCCAGATAGACGAGATAGACAACGACCTTATCGACCTCCTGGCCAGACGAATGAAGATTTCGCGCCAGATTGGTGAGTATAAAAAGGAGAAGGGCATGACCATCGTACAGCCCCGCCGCTACACCCAAATTCTGGATAAGCGCGGCGCACAAGGGTCGCTGCAGGGCATCGACCCCGAGTGCATCAAAAATATCTTTGAGCACATCCACGAAGAGAGCGTGCGCCAACAAATGGAAATAATCAACAAATAATTGAGATAAATGGTGGGCATGGCGGCCGCTATGCCGCCTGCCCCCTCCACAAACGTTTGTAAAGATGAGAATACTGATATTGGGCGCGGGCAAGATGGGCTCGTTTTTTGTAGACCTATTGAGTTTCGACCACGAGACCGCCGTCTATGACACCGACCCCAAGCGCCTGCGCTTTATGTACAACACTCAGCGCTTCACTTCGCTGGACGAGATAGACGCTTTCAGCCCCGAACTGGTGATTAATGCCGTCACCTTGAAATATACGCTGGACGTGTTCCGCCAAGTGGAGCCACATATCCCCGACCACTGCATCCTTAGCGACATCGCGTCAGTCAAGACCGGTTTCTACGACTATTATAAAGAATGCGGCCACCCCTTTGTGAGCACCCACCCCATGTTTGGCCCCACATTCGCCAACCTTGGGGCGCTCAGCAACGAAAACGCCATCATCATCACCGAGGGCGACTATATGGGACGCATCTTTTTTAAGGATCTATACCAGCGGCTGGGACTTCATATCAGTGAATACTCTTTTCAGGAGCACGATGAGACGGTGGCCTACTCGCTCAGTATACCGTTTGTCAGTACATTCGTCTTTGCGGCCGTGATGAAACCGATAGAAGCCCCCGGCACCACCTTTAAGCGCCACATGGCCATCGCCAAAGGGGTGCTTAACGAAGACGAGACCCTCTTGCGCGAAATCCTGTTCAACCCCTACACCGAAGGACAGGTAACAAAAATCCGCGAAGAACTGAAAACGCTCATCACAATCATACAAAACAAGGACGCAGCGGCCCTCTCCAAATTCATAGCACGAATAAAAGCCAATGCTTTGCGACAATAACATTTAATATGTGTCCGGCATAAAATAGGACACCGCAATAGTTCGTTGTATAACGCGTGTAAACATGATAACAACCCGGTGATTTAGGCGGTAGGGGCGGATTAGCCGCCCTACAACCGGAACGGTTGGAAACAATATATGGCCACATTTATTTGCCCTAACGGGCAATAGGGCGGATAACCGCCACCCCACTCCAAATAAATTTGTCGCGGGGGCCCCGGAACACGCCGCTACGCGGCTGATCCGCCCCTACATGGCTAACACAAACGCGTTTTGGTTTACCGAACATCAACAAATAACATGATGAATTGCGACAATAACATGATGCACTTTGATAGTGATTACATGAACCTCTGCCATCCGCTCATTCTGAAGAGGATGGCAGAAATTTCTAACACCTCATTCCCCGGCTACGGCACCGATTCTATCACCCAAAGCGCCGCCAATAAAATTCGCGCCCTCACCCATTGCCCCGAGGCCGCCGTCTATTTCCTCACCGGCGGCACACAGACCAACATGGTGGTGATAGACGCCCTATTAAAGCCGTGGGAGGGCGCTCTTTGCGCCGACAGCGGGCATATTGCCGTGCACGAAGCCGGAGCTATCGAGGCCACAGGGCATAAGGTGCTCACGCTGAACGCTAAAGACGGCAAGTTGTGCGCGAAAGACATAGAAAATTACCTCCACACCTTTTACAGCGACCCCAACTGGGAGCACATGGTGGCGCCCGGCATGATTTACCTCACCCACCCCACCGAATGCGGCACCATCTATACCCTTAAAGAACTGGAGGCCATCCATCGCGTTTGCCAGACCTATAAGATTCCGCTTTTTATCGATGGGGCACGCCTCGGTTACGGGCTCGCCGCCAATACAGAGGGCCTGACCGCGGGCGAGAGCCTGCCCACCCTGAGCGACATCGCGCGCTTGGCCGATGCCTTCTACATCGGGGGCACCAAATGCGGAGCAATGTATGGCGAGGCCGTGGTATTCCCCAATCCCGCCATCGCGCCCCACTTTCTCACGCAGATAAAGCGCCACGGCGCCCTGCTGGCCAAAGGTTGGGCCGCCGCCCTGCAATTTGATGTCCTCTTCTCCGATGCCAATGCGCTCCAAGACAGTAGAAATACCGCCACCACTGCCACCATTACCACAATGGCCGATGCCAAGTGCGTGGAGGACACACTTTATTACCGGATTTGCCGCCACGGTGTGGAACAAGCCGCCAGATTGAGGGCCGCGCTGAAACAAAAAGGCTATCATCTTATGCCCGATTCCCCCACAAACCAACTTTTTGTGGAGATAACACGCGAAAAGGCCGATAACCTTCGCCACTATCTCACCTACGGCCAATGGGAACCCCCTCATGGCGATTTTCTGACTGTTCGTTTCGCCACTTCTTGGGCCACAAGGAGCGAAGATATTGACCGTTTGATTAAATTAGTGTAACATTTCGGTCGGAAGTGTGCAGAAATGTTCTTTTTTTCCACTTTCCGGCCTTTTTTATGGCCTTTATTGCCGATATTTCACTACCTTTGCGCAAATCAAAAACGCAAGGTGTCCCCGTTATGGGCCGCGCAATCATCACGGTGAGCCGCGCAAGAAGCGAGGCAAGGCAGGCAAGCAGTTTTGCGAAACAAACAATCTGTATTGCAAGGCAGGCAGCCAACATTGCAAGGCAAGTAAGCAGTTTTGCGAAACAAACAATCTGTATTGCAAGGCAGGCAAGCATCACGGGCAGACCTTGATAAAAGACCATCTTATGATAGAACGGTTCCTAAAGCAAACTTCTTTCAAGGATAACGACGACTATCGCCAACATCTGGAGTTTATCGTACCGGAGAACTTTAATTTTGCGTACGATGTCATGGATAAGTGGGCTGAAGAGGCTCCCGACGACATCGCACTGCTGTGGACAAAAGACGGTGGTGAGACACATTATTTTTCTTTTGCCCGATTGAAAGAAGAGACCGACCGCACCGCCGCTTATTTCCAAAGTCTGGGCATTAAGAAGGGCGATATGGTGATGCTAATCCTCAAGCGCAGGTATGAATTCTGGTTTTCCATTTTAGCATTGCACAAACTGGGCGCCATTGCCATACCCGCCACCCACATGCTCACATGGCGCGACATCGTCTACCGCAACAATATGGCCAAGACCAAGGCCATCGTCTGCATAGGCGATGAATACGTGCTCAATCAGGTGAAATTGGCAATGCCCCACAGCCCCAGCGTTCGCACACTGATAAGCGTGGGCCCACTGGTGCCCCCGGGATTTCATAATTGGAGCAAAGAAATTATCTCTGCCCCCAGATTCCAACGACCGGAGCACCCAAACAGCAATTCCGACATCATGTTGGCCTATTTCACCAGCGGTACAAACGGCGAGCCCAAGATGGTGGCTCACGATTTCACCTATGCTTTGGGCCACCTCACCACCGGCGTCTTTTGGCATAAGCTCCACCGCGGTTCTATCCACCTCACCGTGGCCGACACGGGCTGGGGCAAGGCTGCGTGGGGCAAATTATACGGCCAATGGTTCGCCGGCGCCACTGTGTTCGTCTATGACCAAGAGCGATTCAACGCCCAGCGTATGTTGGCCACGATGCAGCGTTTCCGCATCACATCCTTCTGCGCCCCGCCCACCGTCTATCGATTCCTTGTCCACGAAGACCTCACGCTCTACGACCTCTCTTCATTGGAACATTGCACCACCGCGGGCGAAGCCCTCAATCCATCGGTGTTCCAGAAGTTTAAGGACGCCACCGGCCTCACCCTCTACGAGGGATTCGGCCAAACGGAGACGACTATGACGCTGGGCACGATGCCGTGGGTGAAGCCCAAGCCCGGAAGCATGGGATTGCCCAACCCACAATACGATATTGACCTACTTCGCGCCGATGGCACTCCCTGCGGCGACAATGAAAAGGGCGAAATCGTGGTGAAGGTGGGCGACAAGAAGCCGTTGGGCCTATTCTGCGGCTATTGGAACGACCCCGTGCTCACCAAGAGCGTATGGCACGATGGCTATTACCACACACGCGACATAGCCTACCGCGACAGCGACGGCTACTATTGGTTTGTGGGGCGCACAGACGACGTCATCAAGAGTAGCGGCTATAGAATTGGCCCGTTTGAGGTGGAGAGCGCCCTGATGAGCCACCCTGGAGTGGTGGAATGCGCCGTAACCGGCGTGCCCGACGAATTTCGCGGCATGGTGGTAAAGGCTACCGTGGTATTAAACAAGGATTGGAAACCCAAAGCCGGGCCTTCGCTGGTGAAACTCCTGCAGGAGCACGTCAAGCACGTTACCGCCCCCTATAAATACCCGCGCATCATCGAGTTTGTAGACGAATTGCCCAAGACTATCAGTGGAAAAATCCGCCGCGTGGAAATTCGCGAGAACGATGCCAAGAAATTGCAGGCTCAAAAAGACCAGCAATCCCCCAAATAATTTTTCATTTAGATTTAGCGAGAACACATAGTGTTATGCGCGTGCCACAAAGTATAGGAAACGGCCGCACATAATACTATGTGTTTGGCGTTTAGGGCAATTTGTTTTGGCGCATAGTGATATGCGTTGGCGGCAAAAGGGGATAGTTTTTTCACAATGCAGGGCAAAACTGCACAAAAAGGGCGCGAAAGTGTGGTTTTGGGGGCAGGAATGCGGGTAAGTGAGAAAGAATTAGTAATTTTGCACATTCAAATTGGAGTGGCCGGAATGTTTCCGGCAACACGCTTGTTGATGATATAGGTAACGCCTCAATAAATATTGACAGCACCATTTATAATATAGGTAATACCTTAATAATATTAGGTAGCATCATTTATAGTTTGGCAAACGCCATGAATACCCTTGGCCACGCCGCGTGCTTCGTAGGCAACACCTTATCATGCAATAGTTGGAACTATTCTTATCGATAAACTATCTAAACAAAGATACTATGAGTTTGAAAATCGTTGTCTTAGCCAAGCAGGTGCCCGACACCAGAAATGTGGGCCCCGACGCTATGACGCCGGAGGGCACGGTGAACCGCGCCGCCCTTCCCGCCGTGTTCAACCCCGAAGACCTCAATGCTCTTGAGCAGGCTTTAAGGCTGAAGGAGCAATTCCCTGGCTCGGAGATTACTGTTTTGACTATGGGCTTGCCCAAATCGGCCGAGGTAATCCGCGAGGCTCTCTACCGCGGTGCCGATAAGGGCGTGGTGGTAACCGACCGTCCGTTGGGCGGCGCCGATACGTTGGCCACCAGTTACACCATCTCCCAGGCTATCCGCAAGATTGGGAAGTCATACGATGCCCCCACCGCCACATGCGGCGATGGCGCAGGCTGCCCCGACATCATCCTTGGCGGTCGTCAAGCCATTGACGGCGACACCGCTCAGGTGGGCCCGCAGGTGGCCGAAAAATTGGGCTTGCCCCAGGTTACCTACGCCGAAGAGATTCTTTCTCTCGACCCCGAGAAAAGAACGATTGTGGTGAAGCGCAAGATTGACGGCGGCGTGGAGACTGTGGAAGCCCCGCTACCGTGCGTGGTAACGGTAAACGGTTCGGCCGCTCCCTGCCGTCCCCGCAACGCCAAGCGACTGATGACATACAAGAACGCCACCATCTTGGCCGAGCGCCAGTCGGGCACAGATGAACAGAAAGAAGCTGCCCAGAAGAAGGTGGAGGGCAAGCCTTATCTGGATATCACCCAGTGGGGCGCCGCCGACATCGAGGCCGACCCCATGCAGATTGGTAAGACCGGCTCGCCCACCAATGTGAAGACCGTGAAAAACATTGTCTTCAAGGCAAAAGAGAGCCGCACAATGGGGTCCAGCGACGAGGAGATTGACAGCCTGATTAAAGAACTGATTGACGAGAAGATTATCGGGTAGCAATAGGCGGCGGATAGGCACACCTCGGGCAACAAAGCCCCAACCACCTATCCGGCCAAGATTATCCATGATTTTCCAATCATCAAAAACAGAGAAACTATGAACAACGTATTTGTATATTGCGAGATAGAAGGCAAGCATGTGGCCGACGTGAGCTTGGAGTTGCTCACCAAGGGCCGCAAATTGGCCGACAGACTGGGCGTCCAGTTGGAATGCATCTGCGCCGGATACAATCTGGGCGATGTGGAGAAGCAGGTATTGCCCTACGGCGTGGATCGTGTCCATATCTTCGATGCCGAAGGCTTGGCTCCCTACACCACCAACCCCCACACGGCCTTGGTGGTAAACCTGTTTAAGGAAGAGAAACCGCAAATCTGCCTTATGGGCGCCACTGTGGTAGGCCGCGACCTCGGTCCCCGCGTCAGCTCCACCCTCAAGAGCGGTCTCACCGCCGATTGCACCGAATTGGAGATTGGCGACTTTGATATGAACGTGAAAAACAACGATGGCAAGATGGAGCGCCGCCATTATGAGAACAAGCTCTATCAGATTCGCCCCGCATTCGGCGGCAATATCGTGGCCACCATCGTTAATCCCGAGCATGAGCCCCAAATGGCCACCGTTAGGGAAGGCGTAATGAAAAAAGAGATTCTCGACCCCAATTACAAGGGCGAGGTAATCCGCCACGATGTGGCCAAGTATGTGCCGGAGACAGAATACGTGGTGAAGGTGCTGGATCGCCATATCGAAAAGGCCAAGCACAACCTCAAGAATGCCCCCATCGTGGTGGCCGGCGGTTATGGCATGGGCTCAAAGGAGGGATTCGACATGCTGTTTGAATTGGCCAAGGAGCTCCACGCCGAAGTGGGCGCTTCCCGCGCCGCCGTGGATGCCGGATTCGTGGATCACGACCGTCAGATTGGCCAAACCGGTCTCACCGTGAGGCCCAAGGTGTATATCGCCTGCGGTATCTCCGGCCAAATCCAGCATATTTCCGGTATGCAGGACAGCGGCATCATCATCTCCGTCAATAGCGACCCCAACGCCCCCATCAATACCATTGCCGACTATGTTATCAACGGCACTGTGGAGGACGTGGTGCCCAAAATGATTAAGTATTATAAGAAAAACTCGAAATAAATGGCTGCATATTATAACGACGAGATTAAGTTCCAACTTAATCACCCATTGATGAAGCGTATCGTTGAGCTCAAGGAGCGCAACTTCGCCGACAAGGACAATTTCGATTATGCTCCTCAGGATTTTGAGGACACAATGGATAATTACAGTCGCGTGGTGGATTTGGCTGCCGACATCAGCGAGAATGTCATCGCTCCTAACGCCGAGGACGTGGACGCCGAGGGGCCACACCTCAATGACGGCCGCGTAAGCTATGCCTCCAAGACCTATGAAAACCTTGATGCCACCATCAAGGCAGGCCTCAATGGTATGACCATGCCGCGCCGCTACGGTGGATTGAATTTCCCCTGCACCCCCTATACCGCCATCAACGAGATTATCGCTACCGCCGATGCCGGATTTGAAAACATCTGGTCTCTTCAGGATTGTATCGAGACCCTCTATGAATTTGGCAACGAGGAGCAGCGCAAGAAATATATCCCCCGCGTTTGCAAGGGAGAGACCATGTCTATGGACCTCACCGAGCCCGATGCCGGCAGCGACCTCCAGAGCGTGATGCTCAAGGCCACTTATGACGAGGCCAACCAGTGCTGGCGACTCAATGGTGTGAAGCGCTTTATCACCAACGGCGACAGCGACATCCACCTCGTCCTCGCACGCTCGGAAGAAGGGACAAAAGACGGCCGCGGACTCTCGATGTTTATCTACGATAAGCGCGATGGTGGCGTGAATGTTAGGCGCATAGAGAACAAACTGGGTATCCACGGCTCCCCCACCTGCGAATTGGTCTACAAAAACGCCAAGGCTGAGCTTTGCGGCGACAGAAAAATGGGCCTTATCAAATATGTGATGGCTCTGATGAACGGTGCCCGCCTCGGTATCGCTGCCCAGAGCGTGGGTATCTCCCAAGCCGCCTACAATGAGGCCCTCGCCTACGCCCAGGATCGCCGTCAGTTTGGAAAGGCTATCATCAATTTCCCCGCCGTGAGCGAGATGCTGGCCAATATGAAAGCCCGCCTCGATGCAGGGCGCTCCTTGCTGTATATGACCGCCCGCTATGTGGACATCTACAAAGGATTGGACGACATCGCCCGCGAGCGTAAGCTCACTCCCGAGGAGCGTCAGGAGCAGAAGAAATATTCCCGCATGGCCGATGCCTTTACGCCGCTGGCAAAGGGCACAAACTCCGAATACGCCAACCGCAATAGCTACGATGCCATCCAAATCCACGGAGGTAGCGGTTTTATGCTGGAATATGCTTGCCAGCGCCTCTATCGCGATGCACGCATCACCTCTATCTATGAGGGCACAACCCAGCTTCAGGTGGTGGCTGCCATCCGCTATATCACCAATGGCACTTACCTTAATATCATTCGCGAATTAGAGCAGACCGAGCTCACTAACGACCAGACCAAAGACCTCTGGAACAGAGCCGTGGCCCTCACCGCCCGCATGGAAAAGGCCATCAATGATGTGAAGGAGAAGAGCCAAGCTGCCGCCGAGGGCACAGACGAGGGCCAGCAGTTGCACGATCTGGCTGCGCGCCATCTCTACGACATCACCGCCAACACGATGATGGCTCATCTGATTGTCTTGGATGCCGACCGCGCTCCCGAGCTCTTCCTTAAGAGCGCTCGCGTATTCCTCAACCTCGCCGAAAGCGCAGTGGCCGAGAATGAGCAGTATATCGCCAACCTTAATGTGGAGGCATTGGCAGACTATACCCAGACTTCCGCTACGGCTGAAACAAAATAGCCGTCCTCCTTTTGGGGAGAAAAAATCTCTTATTTAGAGATCGATTACCCACTTTGTGCATAGCAAAAGAATGGCAAAATAATCCGCCTGTGAGGGTTAGGATTGCAAGCCACCTTTTGCTATGCACAGTTTTTTTATTAAATTTGCAGTCGGAAAGCTCTGAAAGGCTGTCATTCCAGCAAGCGGCAAGCCTGCCCGCCTGCAAATTCATGGGCTATTTAGGCTAAATGATAGGCAATATAGGCTGAAGATGTAGACAATTTCGGCTAATAGCAGGGCTATTCTCCGAACATTCATTATAATAATCGCCATAAAAATCACGAATATCATGAAACAATCCTATCTTATCTCACCCAAAATCCTGAAAGGCTATATAAAGGCCGCAGTATTGATGGCAGTGCTATTGATTAGTATGTCCTCACAGGCTCAATCAGCATTTCGCCTCCACCGCAACGACGGATTCTATGTCCTTAGGCAAGATACTGCCGACATCGTATTCCTCGGCAACTCCATCACTAATCTCCACAACTGGAGCGAGGCCTTTGGCGATGTCAGAATTCAAAATCGTGGCATCTCTGCAGCCTTTTCTTGGGAATTAGAGAATAATCTGGCCGCCTATCTCAGAGGCAAGCCCCACAAGATCTTTCTTATGATCGGCACCAACGACCTCGGGCAAAATTCCGGTCGCACACCGGCCCAGACTGCCACAGCCTTGAAGTCTATAATCAATTATATCACCGGTTATTGCCCTAATAGCCACCTCTATGTGCAGAGTATTCTGCCCTCAACAGCGGGCGGGCGCACACTGGCAATGATAGAGAACGTGAACAATCAGATTAGTCATTATATCGACAGTCTGAAAAACGACAGTGTAACGTTTATCGACCTCACCAGTGCCCTTTTGCCCGTGGCCTCTAACGCCGACGGCTATTCCTACGACAACCTCCACCTCACAGGCAGGGCCTACGCCGCATGGTGTCATCAGATTGAGCCGTATATAGGCTTGAAAACCGTTTATAAGTCTGCCACCGACGTGCCAGACCTCAATGGTGGCATGAACGGCGCTATCGGTATGCGCACCACTGTGTTTGGCGGCCTGCCGGTGAAAAATACCGATGTGCTAATCCTCGGCGATGAAGTGATCCACAGCGGCGAATGGTGGGAACTCCTCGATAATACCTCCGTGAAAAACCGCGGTTGGGGCTGGGCCTACGCCAATACCTCGCTGGACGAACTGAAGAATATGCTTAATCCCATTTTCCACGACAACGCCCAGCCCGCTAAGGTGTTTATCTATGCCGGTACGCAGAATCTGAACAATGGTGGCGTAGACGCAGCCCTCTCTAAGTACAAGGAAATTATTCAGGACATTCGCTCGCGCTGCCCAAACACCGGCATCTATCTGATGGCCGTTTTGCCCAACAATAACGCCGCCACCAACACCCAAAAATACATTCCTTTCAACGATTCTCTCAAAGCCTACGCCAACAAAACAGACAGCGTAACATTTATTGACACCTATACCCCGTTGCTCGGCCCCAATGGTGCCGCCAATACCGATTATATTTCCGGCAACTGGGTGCAGGGCCGCGGTTATGCCAAGATTGCCCAAATTATTGCACCATATATCCCTGGTAGCAACGCCGTGAGCGAAGAAGAAGCCGTGGCAATATATAATGCCAACAAGCAGGCCGCCTACGACATCTTCCGCCCCTTGGCCAGCACCGACAAGCAGGAACACCTTTACACCTTTTATTCCTCTTTGCGCAAGAATTTGTATATGACCGAGGCCGCCAACGTGGTCTACGGCGGCACCTCCGCCGCCGACAGCGCCGCCGTATGGAAATTTGTCTTGCGCGAAGACAACTCCTACGACATTATTAATATTGGCAGCGGCCATTACCTATCGCCCGCCGCCAATTATAATGCCCAAATCTCCACTACCGCCACGCGCCCCAATACCGGATGGACAGTGAAGGACGCCTCCACCAGCGGAATGTTTGTTATCAGCAGCGGTACCGTGGAGCTCAATCAAACTCAGCTCAATGGATTCCCCGTTTACAACTGGAGCACTAATCAAACCGGCAACGACCTCACCGATGCCGGATGCCAAACGGCTATCCGCCAGGCTTTCCCCACCTACAACAGTTTGAAGAGCAACGATGACAGCGCCGTCGATGACGCCACCCGCACTGCCCAGCACGAGACCGTGAACAACGACCTTTGGATCCCCCACCGCGTGAACGCATTGCTGGCCCTGCCCGCCCATAAGCAAAACGACATCGTCTTTATTGGCAATTCCATCACCAACCTCCACGATTGGCAAGACGCTTTCCCCGCCGCCAACGTGCACAACCGCGGCGTATCCGGCGCAATATCCGATGAGGTGATGACAAACCTCCCCGCCTATCTTGACGGTCAGCCAGGGAAAGTATTTCTGATGATTGGCACCAACGATTTGCGCCTGCTTTCGCTCAATTCTCCCAATTATGTGGCGCGTAGCATCATCTCTATTATCAATCGTATCGTGGATACCTGCCCCAATACGCAATTGTATGTGCAAAGCATACTGCCCACCAATATCGGGCGCCGCACCACCACCAATATCTCCGCCGTTAATTCCCTTGTCAAAGCCTATATAGACAGCATCAATGATGTGAATGTGAAATATATCGACCTCTCGCAATTGCTGGCCACTGCTGTCAATGCGCGTAGCGCATATTCGCTGGACGGCCTCCACCTCACGGCCAAAGGCTACAGTGTGTGGTGCCACGAGATAGAGAAATACGTAGGAGTGCCCACCGCCTATCCCGCAGAAGACCAGATTACCGCTCATAATATCCCTGGCGATGTAACTTCCCAGTCTATGCGCGCCGATATGTGCGCCGCCCTGCCGTTGAACAACACAGACATCGTGATGATGGGCGATGAACTGATGGCCAATGGTGAATGGAAAGAACTCCTTGGCAATAAGAATATTAAAAACAGGGCCGTGGGCTGGTGGTATGACATCACCACGCTGGATCATGTGTTGGCCATGACTCCATATATCTTTCATAACAACGCCGCTCCCCGCCAAGTTTTCCTTTATGCCGGCACACGCGAGCTTAATCGCGGCAGTGTAAACGATGCTTTTGCCAAATATAAGTCGGTGGTAAACGCCATCCGCACACAAAGCCCCACCACAAATATCTATCTTATGGGCGTAATCCCAAACAGCAACGCTGCCACCAACACTCAGAAGTATATCCCGTTCAATGATTCCCTTAAGGCATACGCTGCCACCACCAATGGAATCAATTATATAGACACCTACACTCCGTTTGCCCGTAACGGAGTGGCCAATAGCGATTATATCACCAATAATCTCCTTTACGGCCGTGGCTATGCGCGTATGGCAAATATTCTGGCCGATTATATTGAGGGTTGCTCACCAGTGAACGAGCAGGAGACCGCCGAAGTTATTTCTAAGCGACTGGAAGCCATGCAGAGCGCATTGCGCCCGAAAGCCTCCACCGACACCGAGGAGCATTTCTACACCTTCTGCACCTCATTGCGCAACTATCGTTTTACGCGCGAAAGCGACAATCTCACTCTCTACGGCGAAAACTACTCTGAAAGCAAGAAGATAAGGTGGCAATTCGTGGAGCGCGCCGATGGCACCTTTGATATTGTCAATGCCGCCACCGGTCATTACATTTCTCCCTCCGCCGGTTACAACGCCCAAATCTCCACCACCGCCACGCGCCCCAATTCGGGATGGACAATCAAAGATGCCGATACTCCAGGGATGTTTATACTCCAAAGCGGCAACGTAGAGCTCAATCAAACCAACCTCTCCGGCCTGCCAATCTATAATTGGAGCACCAATCGCGACGGTTCCGACACCTCCGACACGGGTTGCCAACTCTTTATCCGCGAATTTTATACTCCCTCAACCATATTAACCGGCATCAACAACGCCACCACCGAAAATTCGGCCTTCTCCCTCACTCCCACCAGCAGGAAAGACGGCCATGTCTACGACATAAACGGGCGAAAAATGAGCAGCGCTCTTAGCGACTTGCCCTCCGGCCTATATATCCAGAATGGAAAGAAATTTGTGGTGAAATAATTGTTATTGAGAGGGAGAAAACCTCACCTTTGCCCGATATAATATTAAACTAAAAACGGCCTGTTCTCATCAAAAGTGGAACAGGCCGTTTTTTTATTTGTATCGGAAATAATTCTTATCGTATCAGAGATAACTCCTATCGTATCGGAAATAATTCCTATCGTATCAGAGATAATTCTTTCGTAGTTTAGTGACGATTACATCGTATCTGATATTATTTCTTGGTGTTTGTGATAATTACTTTCTCTTCGTGATAATTACTTTGCATTAGTGGCTATTGACGTGCGTCGATAGCGATTTATTTGTGTCTGTGATTATCACATCCGATTGATATTTACGATTTTATATTGGCGTACTATCATTTAGTTTTCCTGTACTTTCATTTAGTTTTCAAGTACTTTCATTTAATTTTCGCGTACTTTCATTTATTATTATCGCACTATCATTTTGCCAACACCTTTTTGCCATTCTGAATGACGATGCCCTTATAGTCAGCGTCCACGGGCTGGCCGAGGATATTGTAGCGGCGGGCATTGAGCACCACAGCGGGGGCGGCAGCAGCGGTGGCAGACTGGATAGCGGTGTATTCACCATTATCATCAATCACTCCGAGGCGCTTGAGCGGGTCTACCGTTCCGCTCACCTTGCCCCAAGTGGCGATGGTGTCGGCAGGAATGGTGAGATAGGTGATGTCGTAATAATGGATGATGTTGGTATCATATTGGTTGTCGCCATAATGATAGGAACCGTCCTCAAAGAGGATGGCGAGGTCGCCGTTGTCAAGGATTTCCATGGTGGAATAACCGGCATGGTTGGGCTGGATTTGGAATTTGCGCGTCCACGTCTGGCCCTGATTGGCAGAAACAAAGATTTCGAGGTCGGTGCGAGTGGTGCCGGTGCCGTTATTGCGGATCACGGAGTGGATGAGCAGGGAATCGCCGTAAGCGATAATATCTGCGTTCACACCTGCATCGTGAATACCGCCTTGTGCCTCGGTGGGTGTGCGTTGGCCTGTCCAGATGGTGCCGGTGGAATCGGTGGAGAGGTTGAAACCGCGCTCACCACCGCGACGGATGGAAGCCAAAATCTTTCCGTTGGGGAGCTGGCAGAGTTTGGATTCGTTACCGCTGCCATCCCACACCACATTCTTGGAAATAGTCCAGTGGTCGCCCTCGTCATCAGAATAGAGGACATAGTTGCGCGTGTTGGCCACGGTGCCGCTCTGTCCGGCCTTGATATAATTCACCAAGAACATCACTCGGCCGGAGGTGGTGCACAGGCCGCGACCGGAGGTAATGAACCAGCTGTAGCCGCCGAAGCCTTGAGTGCCTGCCACTTCGTCCTTAAGGATGTCAGTGGTGTTTACGGTGTGACCTACATCGAAGGTTTCGCCGTCATCGGTGGAAGTAAACATATAAGGCGAGGTCTGTCCTCCCCAGAAGTTCTTGTCGGTGGCGCAGGTGAGCACAAGGAGTTTGCCGCTCTTGCAACGCACGATAGCGGGGTCGCCAAAACTATAGGTATTGGAGCCGGTGGTGCGGGAAGAGAGCTTAAGCGTCTTGGGGTCAGTCCATGAACGGCCGTTATCATCGGAAATACTGTAGAACACGTTGATAGGAGCATAGCCCGGGTCGGGATTGGGGTTCCAATTGTTGCCCTGCTGGAATCCATCATTGGTGCCGTCTATCACAGCAACCAGTCGTTGTGAGTTTTCTGCGTTGGTGTTATAGGTGCGCGCCATAGCGGGTATGCGCCACACGTTGTAACCGTGGTTTTTCCAGTGGAACACGGGCGCCCATGTCTGGAAAATCTTTGCCTGACCGTTGGGGTCGCCATCGGCAGGCGTAAGGGCAGAGCCATTGATGGTTACGGAGGTTACTTGCGCGTCGATAGTCTGATTTAGCGGGGCATCGTCCTTAACGGTGGCGGTGAGGAAGAGTTTCACGCTCTCGCCGCGCAGGAGATTAACGGTGTTGGTGCCGAAATCAAAGGTGAGGTCGCCGGAGAGGTTGGTTTTCTTTGTTTCGCCCACCTGATAGATTTCGGGATTTTTGAGGATATAGAAATCCATGGTATCATTGTTCACAGCATAGAGCTTCACATTGTCCACAAGGGCGGCGGTGCCGTCTTTGAGGCGGGCAGTGAGACTGCTAACTGTGCCGCCGTCTTTAATGTCTGCGGCATTGACGATGGTGCGAGTGAGCCAAGTCTCGGTGCCGCGGCCGGTAGTCCAGAAGCCCTGCACGGTAGCGGCGAGGTAGGGCTCGTTGGAGGCGGGTGTGGTCAGGAATGACGAACCGGCGTCGTATCCCGTTGTCCAATAGGCCAGATGATATACCGAACTGCCCTGAGCATTGCGGATATTGAGGCAATGGCCCTGAGCATTGCGCAGATAGAAACCGCCCGTATTGAGGTTAGCGCCGCCGCTGGTCTGGGTGGCGGGCAGGATGCGCCAAGTGGAATCGGGATAAGTGGCGAAATCGTTAGTGAGGACGGCATAAGTGGATAGACCGGTGTTGGCGGTGGAAGAAGATGTGGCAGGCGAGGCCAACAGCACGGTGCCGCCCGCAGCTTTGTTCACCACTTTCACAGCGTAGGGGTTGCCGAGGAAAGCCCAAAGGCCATTATCGAGACTATCGGCGGGGTCACAGGCGATATTGGGCATTGTGGTGTTGGGGGTATAGTTGAAATAGACGGTGCGCGCGGCGTTGTTGATGCGCATCTTATAATAATGTGTGGAATCGTTGAGGCCCGTGGAGAATTGGATGGGGGCGTTGGGGCTCCACGCCATCTTTGCCACAACATTGGTGGTAGTGGCCGAGATATTCGCGGGTTCATAGGTGAACGTAGCGAAATTGCCCACAGCGAGAGCCGAGGGGATAGCGGCCGGTTCGCCAATAGCCACCTGCGCACTGTCCACCGCGATGGTATCGCCCATGAACACCACCTTATACGCCACTTTGCGCATGGACATCTCCTTGTAAACCACATCGATAGTGGCCAGAAGACCGTTGTTTTCGCCGGTGAGGGTGAACACGGCCGAATGCGCCCCGTTGCCCACGCTCACAGTGTAGGCCTCTACGCTATCTGTGCGAGAGAATACGCGGGCGGTGCCGGAAGCGGGCGTAACGGTCTGTTGCGAGGAGAGAGCCTTGCCATGGATGGTGTAAGAAAGCAGTTCATAGGTGTCCGGCACGGCAATGGTGTAGGTGGACGATTTGGATTGGCCCGAACGGAGGTCGATATTACCACTGCTATCGGAGGCGGCGGCCATATTATTTGCCGAGGCGGTCAGAGTAATGGTAGGTTTCACACTGTCGGCCTTGGAAGTCCACTGGGAATTCCACGAGCTATTGGGACTGTTGCTCTTCATTGTACCGTTAAAGGCATTAATGGTGGCGGTATCGGGCACAAGGCTCTCCACCGTAGGCAGAAAGATGTCCCATTTCGACCAATCGGCATTGCCATTCCAATAATTCACGTAAGGGGTAGCCTGCGTATTGAGATAGAGAGTGGTAGACACATCGGCGCGCTTGAAATAAAACTGGCTACCCGTCTTTTCCACCATAAACTTGGCCTTTTGGGTGGAGGACGTCGTGATATTGTCCTTATTACTACCGGTAATTGCGCCGCTCACATACTCACCATTGGGAGCAAGCAGGGCAATGGTGTCGCCGCCCAACCGTTCTACCGTAAAGAGATAGGAAGACACGTCAGCACCGGCGGATGGGTTGGTGCCATCGGTGAGACCACCCTTCAGTTTCAGTTTGGATTGGCTCTGCATACTTTCCAGCGTGAGCCACGAATTGCGGTTGCCATTGTCGCCGGGCTGATATATCATCAGGCGGGCGTCAGCGGTGATTACTGTGGCCACATCGCTCTGCTTGTCGCCGAGAGAGGTGAGCTTAAAGGCCGTCTGCGCAGGCGAATGCCCCGCAATAGCCAACAAGCCTACAGCCATGCAACCTTTCCGAAATAGAGATTTCATCTTTTTCATGGAATTGCTCATAGGTTAAAAATCAATGTTAAACATAAGGGTTATATATTCTACTAATGTATTATCGAAAATGCCATTATCGCATTGAGAATACCAACATATAGTATACGGAATACCATCATCGCATAATAAATGCCAATATACCGGATACGGAATGCCATCATCGCATAATAAATGCCAACATACCGGATACGAAATGCCAAAATCGGTTTGCAAATATCGTCTATTTTTTTAACATAGCCAAAGGGAATTTCGATTTCGGACAAAATTGACGCAAAAATTAAGCTAAGCTATATACAAATGCCCTCATCTTTTCCGAAAAATCCCCACCTTATTATATATAATCCTCTACCTTATTATATATTGAGACCTACCTTTTTATATAATCCCCCACCTTATTATATATAATCCCCCACCTTATTATATATGAGACCTACCTTATTATATAATCCCCCACCTTATTATATACAATACCCTACCTTATTATATATAAAGCCTACCTTATTATATATAGCCCACTTGAGGCGCATAATTGCCGCCTTGCGGAGAAAAAATCCCGAGATAA
>CAZQVW010000014.1:0-18789 GCA_964596865.1 uncultured Bacteroidaceae bacterium | reverse complement strand
AAAAAAGTGTCTACTCATTTCAGGAAAAGTCAAAAATCCCGAGATAGTTTGCGTTCACAGTGCTGTAACAATAAGTTAACAGTACTGTTTAGTTATTGTTACAGCACTGTAACATTATCTAAACAGTACTGTTAACGCAAACTATCTCGGGATTTTTTGAAATTATGGTGCTATTTTCCGAAATCAGCTCGGGATAATCTGAATTTATTACGCGATTTTTCCACCATAGATTGTTAATTATTGGCTTTACCACGAAAAGGCGAACGTAATTTGCTTTTCCAAATATTATTTCGTAATTTTGCTGCAACCATACAGCTCACTACTATAAATCTATCCCCGCAACAAAGCATTGATACAGCTATACCACTATGAATCTATTCCTCCAACAAAGCATTGATTACGCACAGCAGCGGTCGTATTTAGATGATCTTTACCATATATACCCTACTCTGAACAATAATATTCGCGAAATTGACAATAGCGTGTGGGAAAAGGTGGAGAATGCTTATAACCGCCGAGACAATACGGAACTGATTACGCAACTACTGAAATTAGATTTGTTTCCAATCAAAAGCAGTTATGTGGCATTCCTCAAGCACGACCACAGTGCAATCAATCGCAATCCCAAAACGATTTCCCGTTTGGCTACAGACATCCATCAGATAAACCTAACAGATTTATACCAGAAATGCAGTCAGCCAAAAGAAGCGAACCGACAGATTGGGCCGATGTTCAGATATTGGGTGGAGCACACAGAATGGGAAATACCTGTTGTCAGTTACGAAAGCTTTTGCACAACAGAAGATGACGCCATTTGTGGTGGTACAGACCAGCAGAAAAAGGAGTTCGCGCAAAAAAATCTAAATTATCTCCACAACAAGGGATTGGATTTTTTGGCAAGAATCAACCACCGCTATATCATTGGTGAAGCAAAATTTCTAACCGATTACGGCGGTCATCAGATGACCCAGCTTAATGACGCCATTGCCACCGTGGAAAGCAGAGTAAACGCTATACGCATAGCCATTCTTGACGGCGTCTTGTATATCAAAGGAAACAATAAGATGTATAAAGGCATTACCCAGATATACAGCGAAGACAATATTATGAGCGCACTCCTTTTGCGCGACTACCTAAACACATTAAGATGAACAACTTATTGATAAAAGGAGATAATCTGGAGGTAATGCACTGGCTAATTGAAAAAAAACAATTGGCTGGAAAAGTGGATTTGGTCTACACCGACCCTCCGTTTGCCACAAATATCAATTTTAGGGTTACCAATGGGCGCGCCTCCACCATCAGCAACTCACCAAAAGGCGATGTGGCCTACAGCGACAAATTATTAGGAAAAGATTTTATTGATTTTCTGCGTCAGCGATTAATATTAATGAGAGAACTGCTCTCCGACCATGGCTCAATCTATCTACACACCGATTATAAGATTGGACATTATGTAAAGGTGATGATGGACGAGGTTTTTGGCATTCAAAACTTTCGCAACGACATCACCAGGATAAAATGTAATCCCAAGAATTTCGGGCGCATTGGATATGGAAACATCAAAGACATGATTCTTTTCTATACCAAAACCGCCCACCCCATTTGGCACGAGCCCCACCAGGCATATAGTGAGCAGGATATACAACGGCTATACCACAAAACAGACAAAGATGGGCGCCACTACACCACCGTGCCTATTCATGCCCCCGGCGAGACGGCAAACCCCAAGCCATTCAAAGGAATGCTCCCTCCGCCCGGGCGTCATTGGCGCACAGATGTGGCCACATTGGAGCAATGGGATAAAGATGGGCTGATTGAATGGTCGGACAACGGAAATCCCCGCAAAAAAATATACGCAGACGAGCGCGAGGGCAAAAGAATGCAAGATGTGTGGATGGATTATAAGGATCCACCCTACCCCGTCTATCCCACTGAAAAGAATTCAGACTTTATAAAGAAGATAATACAGACGTCATCCGATAGCGACAGCATTGTTATGGACCCTTTTTGCGGTTCTGGCACCACACTGCAAGCAGCGTCTTCTCTGTCGCGCAGATGGATAGGTATAGACAACTCGGAAACTGCCATCAATGTAGCCAAGAGCCGGTTTCAAGACGAGCAATCCATGTTTGGCAGAGAGTACCAATATATGGATTTCCAAACGCGCAGACACAACAGTCCCTCCACGTGGCGAATACATACAATTTCTGCGCCCCAAAATATTAGGACATAAAGCGAAACAATCCGGAAATTTGCTTTTCCAAATATTATTTCGTAATTTTGCTGCAGAAAAAGATAGGGGTGCCGGTTTCCGATGAGGCGGAAACTGTGCTGAGATTATACCCAACGACCTGATGCAGGTAATGCTGCCGTAGGCAAATGATTATAGTTTCAAGCCCTTGTCTGTATTAGAATCTATCTCGTGTGGATTAGAATCTATCTCATATAGATTAGAATCTATCTCGTGTGGATTAGAATCTATCTCGTATGGATTAGAATCATTTATGTATGAAATTATAATCAACCTTATATAAGCATGAACATAATTATCAATAATCAGCCGTGGGAGACCACCGCCACCACGTTGCAAGAGTTGGCCGACCAGCGCCAGTTGCCCGCTACGGGTGTGGCCATCGCCGTAGACAACAAGATGGTGAAGCGCACGGATTGGCCGTCGTTTGCCCTAAAAGACGGGCACAGCATCACCATCCTTAAAGCCTTTAGCGGAGGATAGCGAGAGGCATCAGAGATGGCAAACGAGATTATTAAAGAGCCGTGGCGATTACAATTCATCACCCAAAGGACACCTACATATAATGAATTGGAAGGCGCAAGGGCGGTATTGGAAGGCGGTTGCCGCTGGATACAACTAAGGATGAAAGACGCCGAAGAAAGCGAAATTCTTAGCGTTGGGCGCAAGATGCGGAGCTTATGCAACGAATACGGAGCCGTCTTCATCCTCGATGACCACGTGGAATTAGTGGAGCTCCTAAACGCCGATGGTGTCCACCTCGGACTAAAAGACATGGCAATAGACGAGGCGCGGCGCAAATTAGACAATGCCTATGCAAGTAAGGAAAGTGCCAATCAAAATAAGAACGGCGCTTGCCGAAGTAATGGCAGTGCCCGTCCAACCGATGAGCATGTTAGTAGCAAGACAAAGATTATCGGTGGTACGGCCAACTGCACCGCAGATATACTATTGCATTATAGGCGTGGCGCAGATTATATCGGTTGCGGCCCCTATCGCTTCACCACCACAAAGAAGAACCTCGCCCCTACCCTCGGGCTTGACGGTTACCGCCACATCGTGAGCGAACTAAAGCAAACAGAGGCGGCCTCGCTGCCATTGATTGCCATTGGTGGCATAAAGAAAGAGGATATTAAACCGATTCTTAATACCGGTATGGGCGGCATCGCCGTGAGCGGAGCCGTACTCAGAGCCGCAGACCCCGCAGCGGAAATACAAGAATTTGTGAAAATCATAAATCAAATACAACAATATGGAAAATCTTAAGATAGCCGGAGAGGAATTCAGTTCGCGCTTGTTCCTCGGCACCGGCAAATTTGGCAGCAACGCCCAAATGAGCGAAGCTATCAAGGCCAGTGGTACAGAGATGGTTACTCTGGCCATGAAGCGCGTGGAGCTGGACGACCAGAACGATGACTTCGCCGCCCATATCAGCAGCACCGGCGTGCGCCTGTTGCCAAACACCAGTGGGGTGAGAGACGCAGAAGAGGCTCTGTTCGCCGCAGAGATGGCGAGGGAGGCATTTCAGACGCCGTGGCTGAAATTAGAGATCCATCCCGACCCGCGCTACCTATTGCCCGACTCCACCGAAACCCTGCGCGCCACCGAGGAATTGGTGAAGCGCGGGTTTATTGTGTTGCCCTATTGCCAGGCCGACCCCACTCTCTGCAAGCGATTGGAGGAAGCCGGTGCCGCCGCCGTGATGCCGCTGGCTGCCCCCATAGGCACCAATCAGGGCCTCATCACACGCGAGTTTTTGCAAATTATCATTGAGGAAAGCGGCGTGCCCGTGGTGGTGGACGCCGGTATCGGTGCGCCCTCCCACGCAGCAGACGCCATGGAGATGGGCGCAAGCGCCTGCTTGGTAAATACTGCCATTGCCGTGGCGGGCAATCCCGTGGAAATGGCCGTGGCATTCAAGGAAGCCGTTATCGCAGGCCGCCGCGCCTATGAAGCAGGATTGGCCATCCAGACAGAGAGCCTGCAAGCGCAAGCCTCATCGCCCCTCACCAGTTTTCTGAATTGAAAATAGGTTTCTGAATTGAGAATAAGATAAGTGTGCATAGTAGGCTTAATAGGCGTATTGCGCCCATTACGCCTATTATGCTTATCCTCGTAAAAAAAGACAAAATGTTTTCAGATTATTTAGAAAATATAGATTGGGATGAGACCACCGCCCTCATCCATAGCAAGACAGAGAAGGACGTGGTGCGCGCTTTGAACAAACGCCGCTGCGATATAAATGATTTTATGGCGCTTATATCGCCCGCCGCTGCGCCTTATTTGGAACAGATGGCAGCTTTAAGCAAACGATACACCGAGGAGAGGTTCGGCCGCACGATGTCGATGTTTATCCCTCTCTATATCACCAACTCCTGCACCAACTCCTGCATCTATTGTTCTTTCCACCGCCAAAACCCCATGGCGCGCGTCATTCTCACGCCCGCCCAGATAGAAAACGAATACAAGGCCATCAAGCAATTGGGGCCGTTTGAAAATATCCTGCTCGTTACAGGCGAAAATCCCACGAAAGCCGGAGAAGATTATCTGGCCACAGCCATCGACATAGCCAAGCGCTATTTCTCAAACATCAAGATTGAGGTACAGCCGCTAAAGGCCGATGAATATGAGCGCCTTACCCACCACGGGCTCAACGGCGTGATATGCTTTCAGGAGACCTACCACAAAGCCAATTACAAGATCTACCACCCCAAAGGCATGAAGTCTGTATTCGATTGGAGAGTAAATGGCTTCGACCGCATGGGACAGGCCGGCGTGCACTCCATTGGCATGGGAGTTTTGATTGGACTGGAAAAAGAATGGCGCACCGATGTAACTATGATGGCCCACCACCTGCGCTATTTGCAGCAGCGTTATTGGAAGACAAAATATAGTATCAACCTGCCAAGAATGCGCCCCGCCCACAACGAGGGCTTCAACCCCAACTGCGTCATGACCGATAAGGAACTGGCGCAAGCCACTTTCGCGTTCCGCATTTTCGACCACGATGTGGATATTTCCTATTCCACCCGCGAGCCCGCTTATATCCGCGACAATATGGCCGGATTGGGCGTTACCACAATGAGCGCAGACAGTCGCACGCAACCAGGCGGTTACCATACCTATCCCCACACGCCCAAGGATATTGACGAAGCCAGCGATGAGGCCCTCGACCAGTTCACGGTGAATGACAATCGCACCGCCCATGAGATTAACGCCGCCCTCCTCCAGCGCGGCATCACGCCGGTATGGAAAGATTGGGACGCCTCGTTCGACCTCGCCAACATACCCCACCCCACCCCGTCCTCTGTGGATTAACACAATATGGATACACCAAAAACAATGCGCACCATTCTGATTACACGTCCGGATTTCTTCAACGGCGAAAGCGAAATGATTGCGCAGATGTTTGAGGCGGGATTGCCCCTACTGCATATCCGCAAACCCCAAGCCGGAGCAGAGGAGATGGAGGCGTTTATCCGGTCTCTGCCTTGCGAATACCGCCACAAGATGGTGCTCCACAGCCATTATTCGCTCATTCCTGAATTAGGACTAAGAGGGGCACACCTTGGCCGTGGACGCACACTGCCGCCGGATTTTCCCACAGACATTCCCACATCTTTTTCCTGCCACAGCTTAAACGAGGTGGCCGCCGAAAAAGAGAGGCGGGTCTATGTCTTTCTGTCGCCCATTTTTTCAAGTATCTCGAAAAAAGGCTACGACAGTGCCTTCAGCCAATCATCACTGGAGGAAGCCCATCAGCGCGGCATCATTGACAACAAAGTGATTGCCTTAGGCGGTATAGCGCCCCCGCGCCTGCCATTGATTAGGGCGTTAGGATTTGGCGGCGCAGCCTTATTGGGAGCTGTGTGGCAAAGCCCAAATCCCGTGACCGAACTGAGAAAGGCCCTATACTCACCATAAAAACAGAAAATCCGCCAATTAGCACTACCACAAAGGCGTGCAGTTGGCGGAAAATATTTAATTTTGCAAAAACAAACATCAACATAAGCATAATTTTACTATGAAGGTACTGAAATTTGGAGGCACATCGGTGGGCACCGTAGAGGGCATCGTAAACATACGCAGCATTGCAAGGAAACAGGAAAAGCCCGTGGTGGTGGTGGTTTCCGCCCTAAAGACTGTTACCAACAATCTGATTAAAGCCACCAAACTGGCCGCCAACGGCGACCCCTATTACAAATATGTCCTTGAGGAGATTCGCGATACCCACACCCGCCATATTGATGCCATCATTTCCTCCAAACAGCAGGCCACACTATTGAAAGACCAGTTGTCTGGCTTGTTTGACGAGCTACAAGGCATTCTGCGCGGCGTATATCTCATAAAGGATGTAACGCCGCGTATCAGTGACGCCATCGTGAGCTACGGAGAAAGATGCAGTGCCAGAATAGTAAACCAATATGTAGGGACCGGAGATGGCGACGAGGCCCCCATTTCCACTCTCTATGACTCGCGCGAATTTATTTTGACGCGCGCCAGCGGCGAGCACCCCATTGTGGACTTTGAGCAAACCAACGCCCGCGTGCGCCAGATTCTGGGAAAAGAGAAAGGCATTGCCATCGTGCCGGGCTTCATCTCCAGCGATGTGGAGACCGGCATCACCACCACCCTCGGGCGCGGCGGGTCAGACTATACTGCCGCCATCATCGCTGCCGCATTGGACGCCGAGGCTCTGGAGATATGGACAGATGTGGACGGATTTATGACCGCCGACCCGCGTATCATTCCCTCCGCCTACACCATTGAGCGGCTCACCTACAAGGAAGCCACCGAGCTTTGCAACTTCGGCGCCAAGGTAATCTATCCGCCCACAATCTTCCCCGTATTTAACAAGAAGATTCCCATGTGGGTGAAAAATACATTCCACCCCGATTTCCCCGGTAGCGTCATCACCGAATCACCCTCCCTGCAGGTAACTAACGAAGGAGACAATACCGAAAATAAATCTGCGTCTGCACAATCAGACACTGTTGCCGTCAAGCCCCTTGCGCATAATGAATTTGGCGTGAAGGGCCTCACCTCTATCAATGATACCTCCGTACTGAATATCTCCGCATTGAACATGGTGGGCGTGATAGGCATCAACCGCCGCCTGTTCACCATCTTGGCTAACAACGGTATTTCCACTTTTATGGTAGCCCAGACATCTTCGGAAACCGGCACCACCATGTGTCTCACCCACGACGACGCCATCAAAGCTAAAGAAGTGTTCTCCCGCGAATTGAAAGACGAGATAGACAACGGTGCCGTCAATCCCATACAGATCATCCACGATTTGGCCACTATCGCCGTGGTGGGCGAAGAGATGAAGAACAAACTGGGCGTGGCTGGCAGGCTGTATAGCGTGTTGGGGCGCAACGGTATCAATGTGATCACCTCTGCCCAAGGAGCCCACGAAATGAATATCTCTGTGGTGATTGAGAAACGCCACCTAAGGAAAGCCCTCTCGGTGCTCCACGACAGTTTCTTCCTCTCCGACCACAAAGTGGTCAATCTATTCATCTGCGGCGTAGGCACCGTGGGCAGCAGTCTGCTCCGCCAGCTCCGCGAGCAGCACAACCAGCTCCTCGCCACTCGCCACCTCGACCTCCGCATTGTGGGCGTGGCCAATTCTTGTCGGTGCCTGACCGATGCCAACGGACTTTGCACAGACAACCTGGTGGAACAACTGAAAGTAGATGGCGAACAGACTTCCTCGCCCCAATCTATCGCCCGCAGGTTTATAGATATGAACCTGTATAACTCTGTCTTTGTGGATTGCACAGCTAACGCAGAAGTGGCCTCGCTCTATGAGGAACTCCTTTCTCATAACATCTCTATCGTGGCAGCCAACAAGATTGCAGCCTCGGCCCCCTATCCGCGCTACAAAGAACTGAAACAGACGGCTTTGAATAAGGGCGTTAATTTCTTATACGAGACCAACGTGGGAGCCGGGCTGCCCATAATCAAAACCATCAGCGACCTCCGCGATAGCGGCGATGACATCCTTAGGATTGAAGCTGTCCTCAGTGGTACGCTCAATTTCATCTTCAACAAACTTTCTGCCACCACTCCTTTCTCCCAGACCATCCGCATGGCCATGGACGCCGGTTTGAGCGAACCCGACCCAAGACAAGACCTCTGCGGCAAGGATGTAGTAAGGAAGTTAGTCATCTTGGGGCGCGAAGCCGGTTACCGCCTCAACTTGGAGGACGTGAAACTCACGCCGTTTATCCCCGATAGCTACTTTGAGGGTGACACGGCTCATTTCCTCTCCGTCCTGCCCGAATTAGACGCCTCCTTTGAACAACTGCGCTCCCAAACAGCCCAGCAAAATCAAAAGCTACGCTTCATCGCCAAAATAGAGAAACAGAAAGACAATGTGTCCGCCACCGTAAGCCTCACACCTGTGAGCCAAGACCACCCGTTCTATAATCTGGAGGATTCCAACAATATGGTTATCATCACCACCACGCGCTACCGCCAATACCCGATGATTATCCAGGGCTACGGCGCAGGCGCCGATGTAACTGCCGCCGGCGTCTTTGCCGACATAATCAGAGCCGCTAATATTTGATATTTGACAAATACAAATTCCTCACTCACCCTCCTAAACCATATCACTATGAGCCCAAAGATATTAATACCGCTATTGCTGTTCGCACTAACCTCCACCTCCGCGATGGGGGAAGACTATGTTGTTCAAATTAGAGATACAAAATACACATCGTTGAAAGACGCCGTTGAAAATCACGCACAGGCGGGCGATACTCTCACGATAATAGACAATTTTACGACAGAAGAGCATATTCAAATAAAAAATGAAATAACGCTGGATTTGAACGGCAAGACGATAGACTACAAGCCAACAAGTTCCGGAACTACCGCCAGTCCACTTTTAAACGTCCTAAGTTCTGGTAATCTTACAATAATAGACAGTAATTCTGAAAATGGCAAAATCATATGCAACAATAATGATAACAGTAAGAGTTTTGCTTATATTAATGTAGAAGGAACTTGTACCATAAATGGCGGCACTTATTCTTATAATGTGCCGACTAAAGGTTGTACTTTAGTTAACGTCATCAGCGGAACGCTGACCATCAATAAAGGCAGATTTTCAACTTGCTACGGTGCAACGGTTGGAGGAGCTATTAAAAATCAAGGTAACACAATAATTAACAGTGGAACAATAATAAACAGCTGTGATGTTACTACAAAAGCTTTTGCATCATTGGATAATACAGGGCAACTATCAGCCTCAACTGCAGTCTATAATAATCAAAAGGGCTCGTTATCTATTAACGGCGGAACAATCAAATCAAATCAATACGCGGTATGGGTTACTTCCGGCACAGCAAACTTGTCTTCCTGCGCCAACTACAAAGGATTGATAAAGAATGGCGACGATGACAAGATTTTCATATTAAGCGATAATGTGAATTTCAAGGACAATGACAGTACCATTTTGAATTCTGCAAAAAGTATTTACTATACGCGCACGACAAACAGCACTTGGGGCACAGTATGCTTACCGTTCTCGCCAGACAAGAATGACAACATAACGTATTACTCCATTAAAAATATTGGTTCCACTGATATTGGTGCCTCGATAGACGTAACCGAAGTGGAGCAACCAATCGCCAGCACTCCCTACCTGTTTATGCTTAAAAGTGGCAACGTGTTTCAAGCGACAGCAAAGATTAATGGCAAAAATGGCCAGACTATCAGCATCAGCGATGAAGCGAAGTCGGTCTCTTCCGGCGATAATAGTTGCATTCTGAAAGGCGCCTTTGAAACGACCTCCGTTTGCGCATCAAAAGAAATTGGCGACACGCTGTCGAATAACTACAAAAAAACAATAGATGGTCAGAATGCGTTTTATATCGCGGGTAATGAGATACACCCGATAAATCAATATTTCAATATTAGACCATACCGCGCATATTTTGTTTTACCATCAAATACAAACACCAGCAGTTCTAACTGTTATCAGGTGGCAATTTTAGACGAGCTCACAGGCATTAATTCTGTTAAAGATGCCGAACAGAACAAAACAATCGTTGGCATCTATACTATCAACGGACTGAAGCGCGATTACCTGCAAAAAGGAATTAACATTGTCCGTTATAGCGATGGCTCCTCACAAACCATAAATGTCTTGTCGCGATGAAAAAAGAATATAAGAAACCAACATTAGTCGCTCACAAAATAGAAAGTATTGGCGTGGTGTGCGCAAGCGCAAAAGGACTGAAGTTTACAACAGAAAGCAACGCCGGCGATTGGGCAGACTCCCGCGCATGGAGCGGCACTTTGTTTGACGAAGAGGCCTTCCCACAGTATGATGATGAATACTAACAAGATATACACAAAACAAACTACTTTATCCTATCAACTCTCCCTCTACCCTAATCTATCAACTTAGTATCTACTCTAATCTATCAACCTGGCAACTACTCTAATATCTAATACACATGCTGGAATATAGTTTTTTCAGATACGCATTGGCAGCCTGCTTATTGGCAGGCGTGGTGTGCGGATTGGTGGGCACGTATATTGTAAGCCGACGAATGGTGTTCGTATCCGGCGGAATGGCTCATGCATCGCTTGGCGGCGTGGGAGTGTGCGCCTTAATGGGATGGTCCACTATGATAGGCGCAGGTGTGGCAGCACTGCTTACGGGCTGGAGCGTACAGATGCTAAGCCGCCGCAAAGAAGTGCGCGAGGATTCCGCTATAGCCCTGCTGTGGGCATTGGGCATGAGTGTGGGAATAATTTGCAGTTACCTTTCGCCACAATTCCTGCCCAGTTTGTCCGGCTATCTGTTTGGAAATATCCTGCTCATCGGCAGAGCCGACTTGTGGCTACTGGCGGTACTGACAATAGCGGTTGTTATGATGTTTGTACTTTGCCTGCCCCAAATTGTAGCCGTGGCATTCGACCGCGACTTCGCCCTGGCTCAGCATCAGCCAGTTGCCGCAGTGGAATGGATAATGATGGCGTTGGTGGCGCTCTGTATTGTGGCCACTCTGAAAGTGGCAGGCGTGGTTTTGGTAATCAGCCTACTGTCGGTGCCCCAAATGACAGCTAATCTCTTTTGCCACAGTTTCGGAAAGATGGCATTGTGGTCGGCGGTAGTGGCCGTGGCAGGCTGCTTTGGCGGATTGGCAGTGAGCACGTGGCTAAATGTGCCGTGCGGTGCGTCCATCGTGGTTATTCTGATAGCAATTTACATGGCGGCGCGCACAATAAAACGGGTCATGGGCGGTTTATAGTTAATAGGTGAGACTGCGATCACGAGCAGACACCCGCAATAGAAGATCACCTACAAACTGGCGGGATTCCCTTTTAGAAAAGAATGCTCCTAAAGAAAGCAATAATATATATATGTGTGGCAATGGCGACAGTGATGTTGGCCGGATGCGCCACCAAGAAAAACACGGCTGCTTCGCGGTCGTGGAAAGCTTTCACTGCCCGTTACAACACCTATTTCAACGGTCATCAAGCCTATATCAATGGATATAAGACCAAGGTGGACGGCAACAAAGACAATTATACAGACTATCTGCCTCTCCTTTTGGTGGGAAATAAAAACTCACAAAGCCTGGGCAAAGGGGATTTTGAGACCACCGTAACCAAGATGGAGAAAACCATCCAGCTCCACTCTATCAAGCGCAAGCCCGAACGCAAGCGCGGCCGCAGGATGTCGATGAAAGAGAAGCAGTTTAGGGCGAGAGAAGAGTTTAACCCATTCCTTAAAAACGCGTGGTTATTGATGGGCTATGCGCAAATGCAGACTGGCAATTTCATAGAGGCAGCCTCCACTTTCTCCTACACGGAAAATCTCTATCGCACCCAGCCCGAGGTGCGCGACAGGGCGCGCGCTATGCTGGCACTTTGCTACACCGAATTGGAATGGTATTATGACGCAGAGGAATTATTGAACAAAGTGAGGCGCGACAGCATACCCCGCGCAGCCCGCAAAGAATACAACACAGCCATGGCCGACCTCCAGCTTCGCCAAAAACAATGGAGCGAGGCTGTGCCCTATCTTAAGAAAGTTATCCCTACTCTCCATTCCGGATTAGAAAAAGCACGTGCCTATTTTCTGTTGGGCCAGATATACAATACCCTGGGTCAGAAGCAGAACGCCTATAAAGCTTTCCAAAAAAGCATGCGCAAGACATCAAATCGCGAACTGCGTCTCAACGCCCTTGTAAATCAGACGGAGGTTATGCCACAAGGGGAGAACAACAAAAAGATTCGCAAGCTAACTTCGCTCACCAAGCAAAGCGGCAACAAAGATTTTCTCGATCAAATCTATTATGCTATTGGCAATGTCTATCTCTCGACCCCAGATACCGCCAAAGCACTGGAAGCCTATCAGACAGGAGCATCCAAAGCCGAAACAAAAGGCCCTGCCTACGCTTCATTAATGATGCAGATGGGCGATATCTATTGGGCAAAAGAAAGATTTTCCCGCGCCAGAGACTGCTACAGCAGCGCACTATCTATCATTCAAAAAGAAAACGAGCGATATGACGAGCTATCCACGCGCACAAAAGTGCTGGACAAATTGGCAACGCCCTCGGAAGTAATCTTCGTACAAGACAGCATGAGAGCTTTGGCGCGTATGCCGGAGGCGGAACGTTTGGCTGTAATAGACAAAGCCATTGAGGTGGAGAAAAAGCGACAAAAAGAACTTCGCGCACGACAAGCCGATTCTATCGCCAACAGCCGCTCTCAAGCCGGCAACACCAATCGCAACGACAACGATGACGCCAACAAGAGCAAGACTCCTTCAAATACGGCCAATGCCAACAATGGAGCAGAATGGTATTTCTATAATCAGCAATCGGTAAGCATGGGCAAGGACATGTTCTCCCGCCAGTGGGGTACGCGCAAAAACGAAGACAACTGGCGCCGCAGCAATAAATCCGTTTTGGCAGTTGTGGACAACACGCCTTCCGACAGCCTCTCCTCCGACTCCATTTCCGGCAATGACGGCAATAGCTCTGCCGCCGACTCTCTTATCAACGACACCACGTCGCGCAAAAACAAGAGCAAGAAATCTACAGATGAAGAAAAGCTAACACGCGAATACTACCTTGCACAACTGCCCCTAACTCCGGAGAAATGGGCAGAGAGCGACTCAATGCTCAAGCCAGCCCTCTTCGAGGCCGGAGTGATTGAAAAAGATTATTTGGACAACTACACGTTGGCCAAACGAACATTGTTACGTCTATTGAACAACTATCCCGATTTCCAACCAATGGACGAACTATTATATCACCTCTATTTATTGGAACTCCATTGGGGCCAGCAGTCAGATTACGAAAACTACCGCTCACGCCTAACAGCAGAATTTCCGCAGAGCCCCTACACCACGCTCATCAACGACCCCTATTTTGAAGAAAACGCGCGCTTTGGCCGACATATAGAGGATTCTCTCTACGCCTCCACCTATGAAGCATACAAAAAAGGCGATTACGCCACCATACGCCAGAATTGCGCCGTTTCCGCGCAGCGATTCCCCAAGGGTGAAAACAGGCCCAAGTTTATGTTCTTCGATGGCATGTCCCGACTAAGAGACCACGACCTTAAGGGGTTTGTAGACAGTATGCGCACCCTCGTGAAGCAATATCCCGAAGACAAAATCAGCGAGATTGCCGGCATGATGGTAAAAGGTATAGAAGAAGGCCGCCAACCTGCCAACGGCACCTACGACATTGATGCCCTGCTTTTGCAGCGCACCGACCAGACCGGATCAGAGACCGACAAGATTCTTAATCAAGACACTCTCTCACCGCAAAAACAAGCCGATTTCACCTTTATTCTGGAATACGACCCCGACTCGGTGGACGTGGGCAAGTTGGTCTACGAAGTGTCGAGATTTAATTTCACCACTTTTATGGTGCGCAATTTCAATATCGAGCTATACAATGAGCGCACTCACCACCAACTGCGCATAAAAGGCTTCTACAGTTTTGACGAGGCACACACTTATGAGCAAAAGCTAATGCAAGACAGTGCTATCGTCTCATTAAACAAAGGTATCGAACCAATCCTTATTTCCGACAACAATCTCCAGCTCATTGGCGTAAAATACACCTGGGCACAGTATATGGAATACTATCAGAAAACATTTGGCCCCGCTCCCGTCAAAAAGGAACTACAGCTTGACCAGCGTCCCGACCAGTTTATCTGGGATGAATACGAAGACGATGGCAAGGACGAAGACCAAAACAAATCCAATCCGGACGAGGACGATGTTCCCGTGGAGGACGATGACAGCGAATGGTATTAATACCATTGAGCATTTGCTATACCCGCCAATTTGTACTGCTTCATTCCATTATCTTTCTATCTACTCTATTCCAACTAATAACATGTCAAACGGCAAACTCCTCTGGGTGGACGATGAAATAGAGCTCTTAAGAGCTCACATTCTCTTTCTTGAGACAAAAGGCTATCAAGTGGTTAAAGCCAGTAATGGCGCAGATGCAATTGACCTCGTTCACCAGCAAAATTTTGATCTTATCCTTCTTGACGAACACATGCCCGGTTTGTCCGGCCTTCAAATACTCACCTCCATCAAACAGGCGCAGCCCTCTGTGCCTGTGGTCATGGTAACCAAAAGTGAAGAAGAAGACATCATGGAACAAGCCATAGGCTCCCAAATTGCCGACTATCTGATTAAGCCAGTCAATCCCAATCAAATCTTGCTCACACTCAAGAAAAATATTCATAAACAAGAGATTGTGAGCGAGGTTACTCAAACCGGCTACCGCAAGGCCTTTGCCGACATTGGCGTCAGCATACAGCAGGCGCAGACCGCAACAGAATGGATTGAAACCTACCGCCAGTTGGTTTATTGGGAATTACAACTGCAAGAAGCCTCCAGCGACATGAGCGAGATGCTCAAAATGCAGAAACAAGAAGCTAACGGAGGATTCTATAAGTTTATTCGCCAAAACTACGAAAGCTGGATAGACCACATCGGCCCTACCCCACACTCCGCTCACGGCACTGGAGCATTTGCCGCCTCTCCGCGACTTGCCCAAAACACGCCAAGCCAAAATTCCGGCAATCAAACCGCCCAACGCCCCCTCCTTAGCCCCGATGTATTCAAAGACCGCGTATTCCCGCTCCTCAATAATGGGGAGAAAGTGTTTGTTCTCATCTTCGACAATCTACGCTACGACCAATGGCGCACCATCATGCCGGAGCTATCCCCACTCTTTGAAATAGAAGAGGAGCTATATTTTTCCATTCTGCCCACCGTAACCCAATATGCACGCAACGCCATCTGCGCCGGACTGATGCCGGCCGATATCCAACAGATGTATCCCGATCTTTGGGTAGACGCTGATGAAGACGAGGGCAAAAACCTGCACGAAGAAGAGCTTATCCGCGAACAGCTACACCGATTTCGTCGCAAGGAGCGCTTCTCTTATCATAAAATCAACGATTCTGTTGGCGCCGACAAACTGCTATCGCAATTTTCAAACCTGATGGTAAACGACCTAAACGTTTTGGTCATCAATTTCATCGACATACTTTCGCATTCGCGCAGCGAGCACCAGATGGTTCACGAATTGGTGGGCGATGAAGCTGCCTACCGCTCTATCACTCTCAGTTGGTTTCGCCATTCTTCTATCAAAGAACTGTTCTCACGCTTAGCACGTAGTGGCTACCGCGTCGTGCTCACCACCGACCACGGTTCCATCCTTGTGGAGACGCCCGTGCGCATTCTTGGCGACAAGAATGTAAACACCAACCTCCGATTTAAGGTGGGCAAAAACCTTGCTTATAAAAAACAAGATGTTATGGAACTCAAAGATCCGCAACGCGTGCACCTACCCGCACCCAATCTTTCCTCCACCTACGTCTTTTGCTACGGCGACCACTTCTTTGCCTATCCCAACAACTACAATTATTACGCCTCCCACTATCGCGACACCTTTCAGCACGGCGGCATTTCAATGGAAGAGATGATTATCCCTCTCATCACCCTAAAAGGAAAATAAATCATGCAATTCACACTCTCCACAATAGACAAAGCGGTAGACGCTCTGCTTCCACTGTTGAAGCACCACACCATCTTCGCGTTTTACGCGCCCATGGGCGGCGGCAAGACCACGCTCATCAGTGCGCTATGCAGGAGAATGGGCGTGAGCGATGCCACAGGCTCACCCACTTTCGCCATAGTCAATGAATACGCCCTGCCCGCTACAAACGATTTTGCCAGCGAGGGCATTACTCACATCTATCATTTTGATTTCTATAGGATAAAGTCATTAAGCGAAGTCTACGACATCGGTTTTGAAGATTATTTCTACAGCGGTCAGCCTTGCCTAATAGAATGGCCCGAACTAATAGAGCCCCTACTACCAGACGATGCCGTGCGCGTCCATATCACTCCAAACCCGGATTCTTCCCGCACAATGACCATCACCCTGCCGCAGCAACAAGCAGAATAATTTACTTCATTCCTTCAGATAGCATCATCTGTCTACACACTGCGCATTTAATACCTTCAGCAAGCCCCACCTTGTCGGCCACAAGCCCTATTCCATCATCATTATGGCCTCGTCTTTAAGGGAATTAGGGAGAGCGATGCCGCGCAACTGTAAGGAATGAAGCCAATCGGCCACCTCCTGCGGCCTAAGAGTGGTGAGCACCTCGGCAAACATATCCGTTTGCTCCTGATTATAGGCGTCCGCAGCCACTCCACGGAACGCGTCCAACTCCTCGTCCTCGAAATAGACGATTTCTTCGCTCATTTGGCGCTGCAGCCCCTCATCATCGCAAAAACAATTTATCCCGCACACACCATTTTGCTGGCAATCTGCCTCCTCTGCGCGCTTTCCGTCAGACGAAGCGCTTGATTTGTAGGCAATAGAGCCAACCTCACTATTTTCGCTCTTTGTTTGGCCCTCATTAATACTTGTTTGAGCGCCGCCAACTGTTGCTTTTGCGTCATGGGACGTAACCACTCCGTTGCGTTCTTTCCTAAATAAGCCAAAAATCACGTAGGCCACCACTCCCAGGGCAAAGACTATGAGCAAAGCTATCTTCATCGTCATTGTTGGTCAAAAGGTTTTCTATTTCCGATTTTGGGGTTCCGTTTCCAATGTTTCTATCTCAAACCCCGCACTTTCCAGTTCCCTCCAAAACGCAGGATATGATTTGCTCACCACACCGGCGTCCTTTATAATCAATTCTGTGCCCGTCATACATAGGGGGGCCAAGCACATTGCCATGCGGTGGTCGTTGTACGTAGCAATATTGATGGGCGATTGCGGATTTGTGCGCTCACCATCCCAATAGAGAATGCGCCCTTCTGCCTCATAAATGACATATCCCAATTTCTTTAATTCCTGACGCAGCGCCGTCAGGCGATCAGTCTCCTTTATCCTTAGACTTTGCAGGCCGTCAAAGCGAAATCTCACACCCATTGCGCAACACGTGGCCACCATTGTCTGTGCCAAATCGGGACAAGCATTCAGGTCGGCTTCGTAATAATCAATAGTGCGCTCACATTTGGTAAGAAGTGCTTCGCCGTTACTGAACTCTGTCCTTATTCCGAGGGGCAGGAACAATCGGCTCACCACAGCGTCTCCTTGTAGACTGGGGTGAGACAAGCCTTTCAGCCTTACGCTCCCGCTCTCTGCCAGTGCCAGCATTTCATACCAGTAAGACGCGGCGCTCCAATCGCTCTCCACCGCATATTCAGCCTTTCTACTTTCCGCACCCTTGTTTGCTGACTCATTCTCCACCTCAATCCGACCATATTTCCCCGCCTTTATAATAATGTGGAGCCCATCATCGCCGTTTACTTCCTTCACATCCACGCCAAACTTGCGCATCAAGCCCGCCGTCATCTCAATATACGGCCTACTGGCAGGCTGACCTTTTATCTTCAGCACCAGTCCGTTCTTCATCACGGGCGCAATCATCATTAGGGCCGATATATATTGCGAACTGACATCGCCGCGCATCTCAATCGTCCCGCCATCCAAGCTGCCGCCATTAATCCTTAGCGGAGGGAAGCCTTCTGCGCCCACATAATTGATATTAGCGCCCAAACTCCTCAGTGCATCCACAAGGATTCCTATTGGGCGGTGGAGCATACGCTCGGTACCGGTGATGAAAACATCGGTAGGCACCGTGGAAAGCAGGGCAGTGAGAAATCTCATGGACGTGCCCGCGGCCATTATGTCTATTGTGATAGGGCAGTTCTCTTTGAAATCTTCCTGCCCCACCCTTTCCGTAGCAATGCCAACATTGTCTTTGGGCGCACCGGCATGAATCATTTTCAAAGCTCGCTCCATCACAAACGTATCATCGCAATCAGACAGGTTTTTCACATCAATCTTGCCGCCGCTCAATTCGCGAATCACCAGCATTCTATTGCTAATACTCTTGGACGCCGGCAATCCTGCCACCACCTTTATTGTTTTTGGTCCATTAATCTTGATATCCATAATAATCGTTTTTGTCAATCTTATTCAGAACAATAGGCGAAT